>JAQUDG010000091.1 GCA_028685815.1 Desulfuromonas sp. | reverse complement strand
ACAGGTTATGCTTATTGCGCAGGTGCTGGCCAATTATTCTCTCGGTGGTGCGGATTTACTGCGGCGCGCCATGGGCAAGAAAGATGCCGATGAGATGGAGAAGCAAAAAGAGCTATTTATGGCCGGCGCGCGCGAAAATAAACTGAATGAGAAAAAAGCTGAGGCGGTATTCGATCTCATGGCAAAATTTGCCGCCTATGGATTCAACAAGTCTCATTCCGCCGCATACGCCCTCATAGCCTATCAAACTGCATATCTTAAAGCGCACTATCCGGTGGAATTTATGGCAGCGCTTCTCACCGAAGATATGGACAATACTGATAAGGTGATTAAAAATATTGCCGAAGTGCGCGCTATGGGGGTCGCGGTGTTGCCGCCAGATATTAATGCCTCCATCCGTTCTTTTACCGTGTACGAAAAAGCCATTCGGTTTGGCCTTGGTGCGGTAAAAGGGGTGGGGAGTGCCGCGCTGGAATCGATTATACGGATGCGCGAAGAAGGCCCGTTTAAATCGCTGCATGATTTTTGTGAGCGGGTGGAGCTAGGCAAGGTTAACAAGAAGGTGGTAGAGGCGCTTGTGTGCTGCGGAGCTCTTGATTCACTGGGGGGGAAACGTGCACAGTATATGGCTGTTCTAGAAGACGCCATGGAAATTGGACAAAAGATTCAACGAGAGCGCCAGCAGGGGCAGGAGTCGCTGTTTGAGATTGATGAGATGCTTTCCCATGGGAGCAACGGTTATGCAGACCTTCCTGCGCTGGAAGAGTGGACTGATAAAGAGCTGCTCTTACGGGAGAAGGAAGCCCTAGGATTTTATATAACGGGGCATCCCTTGTCGCGCTATGCTGCGGACATCAAAAGTTTTGCTACCTGCGACAGTGCCGGTCTGGTGGATATGCCAGACAAGGCTGAAGTCAGAGTGTGTGGTATGGTTGCGGGGTCCAAGGAGTTGATAACTAAAAAAGGTGACAGAATGGCGTTTGTCACCTTGGAAGATTTGGCTGGCTCAGTCGAGGTGGTGGTCTTTCCAGAGGCGTTTCAGGCTGCTGCAGAATATCTGGAAGGGGATGAACCTCTGATGGTTTATGGGACTCTTGATGCCGGCGAAGACAATAGTAAAATCCTTGCCAATGAAATAATTCCATTACAGATGGTAAAAGAGCGCCAGACCAGCAAAGTTAAGATCAGGCTCAGCACCCCGGGGTTGACCGAAGACCATCTGCGCCAGTTGAAACATACCATTATGCGTTACAGTGGCACGTGCAGGGTTGAGTTGATGGTGGTAGTCCCCAATCGCAGCGAAACCAGTATTTTGGCGGCGCAAGAACTTGGGGTTGCGGCTAGCGACGAATTTGTACAGGCGGTAGAAAGTTTATTCGGATATAACGTTGTCACATTCGAGTGAATTATATAGTATGCCTAAAATAATTGAGGATACAGAAGCGGCGTCCTTGAATGGGGGCAAAACAAGCTTCTTTTTTACACGTAGAATTTTATAAATCTTTTTTAGTATAAGTAAAATGTGGTGTCCAATTACCGCCATCACCTGCGCAGCTTCAGGGGCAGGGCAGTGCTTAACACCATAACAGGAGATTCGTAATGCTGGCATATCTTGACTTTGAAAAACCTCTGGTCGATCTTAATAAGAAAATTTATGAACTGCGTGAGTACTCTACCGAGAGTGTCGATTTCAGCAGTGAATTGAAAAAATTGGAAGCAAAAGCGGAAAAGTTGCGCGAAGATATTTTTTCCAAGTTGACCCGCTGGCAACGCACCCAGTTGGCTCGCCACCCGCGCAGGCCATTTACCCTCGATTATATCGATGGCATTTTCACAGATTGGTTTGAGCTTCATGGTGACCGCCTTTTTGGCGATGATCCGGCACTGGTTTGCGGTTTTGCCCGCTTGGATGGGCAGCCCTGTGCTGTTATTGGACACCAGAAGGGGCGTGATACCAAGGAAAAGGTAGTGCGCAATTTCGGCATGCCCAATCCGGAAGGGTATCGCAAAGCGTTGCGGGTTATGAAAATGGCGGAACAGTTTGGTCTACCCATATTCACCTTTGTCGATACACCAGGCGCCTATCCGGGTATCGGCGCGGAAGAACGCGGTCAGGCAGAGGCCATTGCCCGCAATCTACGCGATATGGCTGCGCTGCGGGTTCCGGTAATTGTAACTATTACCGGGGAGGGGGGCTCAGGGGGAGCCTTAGCTGTAGCGGTGGGAAACCGCGTTCTGATGATGGAGTATTCCATCTATGCCGTGATCTCGCCCGAAGGCTGTGCCGCGATACTGTGGAATGATGGAACCAAGGGTCCTCAGGCCGCAGAGGCGCTGAAACTTACCGCCACCGATATTGATGAGTTAGGCTGCGTGATTGATGGGGTTGTCTCAGAGCCCCTTGGTGGCGCGCATAACGATGTTGCCGCTGCGTGCGACAATCTTAAGGTCCAATTGAAGCACCACCTTGAGGAGTTGCAGAAGCTGACGCCAGAAGAATTGCTGGAACAGCGCTATCAGAAATTCCGCGCCATGACAATTGTTGCCGAGGGTAACCCTGAGGAATAGGTGTATGCGTAGGCATCTGCGGCGCATTGGGGGATAAAATATGCATCGATGGCTGTTCTTCATTTTGTTGCTAGCACTTTCAGCTTGTAGTTCGCCCCACCGATCCGAATTGCCCCCTTCGGGAAAAATTCTTAAGAAAGATCTACGCGATAGGCTAGAGCCAGCCAGACCGACTCCCTCCACTGAGTTAAAGGGGTGGCAAAAACCGTATGAGGTCTATGGCAGGCGCTATACCCCGCTGCTAGAGCATGATGGTTTTGTCCAGGAGGGCATTGCAAGCTGGTACGGGGATAAATTTCATGGGCGCAGAACCAGTAATGGTGAGGTGTACGATATGTACGCCATCACTGCAGCGCATAAAACACTGCCTATGGGGGTTTATGTCAAGGTTGATAACCTTGTCAATGGGCGCAGTGAAGTGGTGAGGATCAATGATCGCGGACCTTTTGTAGAAGGGCGTATCATTGATCTGTCTTACACGGTGGCCAGTAATCTCGATGTGGTTGGGCGAGGTACTGCTCCGGTACGGGTAACAGCACTTGGGTACCGAGAAACGGATACCCACGGGGACATATACTTTAGTCTGCCGCAGGATATTATGCGTGGACCTTTCGGTGTTCAGCTCGGGGCATTTACCTTGGAGGATAATGCCATGCGTCTGCGTGATGTTCTGCGCCAGCAGTATACATTCGCCGACATTCATCCTGCGGTGATCAATGGCCGGCACTATTTTCGGGTCAGAGCTGGAAAGTTTGATTCTCTGGCAGCGGCAGAGCAGGAGCGTACCCGTATGTTGGCGGAAGGCTTTGGTAACGGTTTCGTGGTGGCGCTGGACTAACCTTTTCGTGTGCTTGTTTGCGCCAGAATGTCACGTACCCACTCTTTCTGGCAGTGCTGCAGATGTTTGCTGTAAAGTAGCTGACGGGCTTGCTCCACTGGGAGCCCCGGGAGAAACTGGGCAAATAGGTGTCGTGAAGCGTGGCGGTTGCTCAGGATGGCACGCCGGATGTTTGGGCGCTTGTTCCAGCGCGGATGGCGGGCAATTGTGTTAATGCTTGCTGCGCCAACATTTTGTCCATGGTGGAATTTGTTGATAGCGGCTTCCTTCATGCGTGGATTGTCCAGACACGGTTCGAGCAGGCGCGGATTGCCTTCGCGTAGCAGGGCCTCAAGCACTGGATAGGTAGCGCGCCGAGCTAGGGTTATCTTAGTTCCCAACGCTGCTGTCGGCAGACGCATGCATATATTGTGTTCCGCTGCGATGCGAACGTCAGCCGCTTGCCCCGGTAGGATTGCAATGTTGAGCAGCTCAAGCAAGCGGAGCTTATCCAACACTGTTTTAATCTGTTGCGGGTTGATAAGCGCGTGAGACAGGAGCGGCTTAACTACTTCGCGCGAGCGACTCAGCGTGTGTCTGCATAGTAGCGTCAGGATTGAAGCATCGAGATCCCTACGCTGCAGGATGGCCTGCACATGCTCAGGACCCAGAGCAACGTTTTTGAGGGCGGCTCTAAGGACTTCGGCATCAGTTTGTGTCACCAAGGGATATAGTTGCGCGGCGCTGCAGGTGAGCGCTTTTTTTAGCAAGGCCACGCGTTCTGTATTGAACTCCCTGGTTGAATCCAAAAAACCCTCAGTTATTCAAGTATGCACCAGTTCAAGCCTTTGGTCACACCCCACTAACCTAGTGTGGGCGACTGGGAAGCTATTTCTGCTTGCTGTCAAAAAACCCGTAGTTGCCTAAAAACTCCTGTTTAAACTCCGTATAATTATCATTCTCAATCGCAATGCGTGCCTGTTCCACCATGTTTAGGTAAAAGTGGACATTGTGAATGGCCGCCAGCGTTGCGGAAAGAATCTCGTTGGCGTTGTAGAGGTGGTGCAGGTAGGCTCGGCTGAAGTTACGACAGCAGTAGCAGTCGCAGGCCGGATCCACCGGGAAAAAATCGCGCCGGTAGCAGCGATTGGTTAGGCGTAGTTTGCCGTGTGATGTAAACAGGGTGGCACTACGGGCATAGCGGGTAGGGATCACACAGTCAAACATGTCCATCCCGCGTTCGATGCTTTCCAGAATATCTTCCGGCAGCCCCACTCCCATAAGGTAGCGCGGTTTATGTGTAGGCAGGGATGGCTCGGTATCTTCCACCACCGCTTTGAGTAACTCAAGCCCCTCCCCAACACTTACTCCACCTACGGCGTAGCCGGGAAAATCCATGGAGGTAAGTTGTTCGGCGCATTCACGCCGCAGATCGGCATAGATTCCACCCTGAACAATAGCGAACAACGCCTGATCTTGGCGCGAGTGTGCAGTCTGGCATTGCCCAGCCCAGCGCAGGGTTTTTTGGATCGATTTTTGGGCATACTCATGGGTACACGGGTAGGGTATGCATTCGTCAAAAGCCATGATAATGTCAGCGCCAAGTTTGTTCTGGATGTGCGTGGCTTCTTCTGGGCCCAAAAATACATCCTTTCCGCTGATTTCGTGGCGGAAAAATACCCCGGTCTCGGTTATCTTTTTCTTCGGCAGCGAAAACACTTGGAATCCACCGCTATCGGTAAGGATGGGTTTTTCCCAGTGCATGAATTTGTGCAGTCCGCCCGCTTTCTCCACCAGGTTTTCTCCCGGTTTCAGATGCAGGTGATAGGTGTTAGACAGAATAATCTGCGCGCCCGTGTCATGGACCTGCTCAGGCGTCAAAGCCTTTAGCGCTCCATGGGTTCCCACGGGCATGAAAATTGGGGTTTCAATAACACCGTGCGGGGTGTGCAGGCGTCCGCGTCTGGCTTTGGTATGTTTATCTGTGTGCAACAGATCAAACTTGAACATAATTGGTAAGAATCCTGTGGTTAGGCATGGGTGAAACAGCGCGCTGGCAGAAGGCGAATGATGGGTGGAATACCACGCATCATCCCTGTCAGCGTCAATACCTGCGCACATTAGCAAAAGGGATGGAATAAAGCAATCAGCTCACTGTGATGGTGGTTTTTTATGATTTAATATGAAGGTAGGTAGGTTTTGCTAAAATACAACGACATTCGGTCCCTCCTGACACAGGCAGAATTTGCGCATCTACGCTTTGAATGTCGGATGGATGAAAGCATCGACATTGACATGTCGACGCTACTGCGTCTGCGCAGACGTATGCGCACCGCAGCACGCCACGTCCTGCAGGGCCGACCCTCCATTTTCCGAAAGATGTTTGAACCGTCGCTCCCCGCAGATCCTCTGGCACTAAAGCGCTACCAGAAAGGTGCCCCTGCGTTTGTTTTGTGTCCCGCGGTTACACGCAGTGGTCGTTACGCCAAGGGTGAGCTGTTACAGCTTGAAGTGATGTTGTTCGGGGATGTACACGCACAGATGTTGCCCCTTATTGAGGTTTTTCTTTCTCTAGGGGCGGCGGGATTACGTCTTGATAGTGGTCGCTTTGTCCTGGAGCGTGTGACTTCGAGTGATGCCTCCGGGGTGTTCTTAGAGGTATGGAATACACAGGTAGTGCAGCATAGCCCGAACATCCCTTTGCTTGATTTGGGCTGGTGGCTTGGAGGGCAAGCGCAGTCCTGTTGTCAATTCGAGCTTGAGTTTAATACGCCGGCGCGTTTGCTCACCAGAGGCAAGCCCATGTTTACTCCAGAATTTAAACACTTGTATCCTTTTATGCTCCGACGGGTCACTTCGATGCTCTATATCCATTGCGGAGTTGAGCTGGATCCACTTATGTTTGAAATGCCGGACTTGGTGTGCGTAGAAAATAAATTATATTGGCATGACTGGCGCGAGTTAAGGGGCGACTCTGGCGCTACAAATCCACTGGGAGGGGTGCGTGGCAGCCTGCACATGCGCGGAGATGTTGCAGGTGCAATTTTACCTCTTCTGCAGCTTGGCAGCGTTATGAACCTAGGCAAAAATGCAGCATTTGGAGCTGGAAGCTACCGCTTAAGTTGCCGGTAACATGTGCTCTTCTACAAAGTAATGACATTTTAGTGTTGATTATTCGGTCTTTTATCCGGAGCAGGGGAAAGTCAGGTTTAGGAACTTCTAGCGTTGGGCACCGAAGATACCAAGGGCTACCCGTGGATTGGGATGTAGAGGTTGTGGGTCGAGAATGTAGTGTAGGAGTCGTGATGAAAAAAAATGTGTGGGATGAGCGGGAAAAAGCGTTCGAAGATAAATATTTCCATGATTTGGAGCGCGAGCAACTGCGTAGGTTGAGAGAGAAAAACGCTCCCTGTGCTGCCGAAGATATGGCTGCCGTGGCACCGTCTGACTCTGGATCCAAGGCAGCAGGTCGCGAAAAAAAGTAGACGTTGCTGGGCCAAATGGCCTAAAAGATACTGAAAATGGCAGATCTGGGCAGAAAAGGCTTAGACGTGGTTGGTGCTGAGCAAAACAGGGAAAAGATGAGAAGTTGGGGCCTTTTTCTTGCTTAATTTGCCTGTTTAACGTAATTATAGTTTAATTTTAACTACATTTTATAGTTTTGAATTACGTAAAAATTTGTACCGTTGCATAGAATTAAAGGTAATGTAGCGCAGAATAGTAAGGGGGACGTTTTGGGACAGGTAATATTTGTGCTTATAATTGTTGGAGGGTTGGGGATTTTCTTTTATCGCCACTTTGGCGGTGCAGCGTTGGCAACGAAGCCTGTGCAGGCATCAGCGCCTAAACCAGTACAGGGGGTTAAGCATGGCGTTGAAGGGGCGAGTGGTAGCTCAGCGTGCGCCGGTAATGGTGTGGAGGTGCTGTTCCAAAAATGTAAGCCCGCACTAGATGAGACTGCTCCGGTTGAACTAGGCTCGAATGAGCCAGATACGGACGCAGCAGATCTGCATGCAGACATCGTTGCGCTTGTTGCCCGCACGCCGGGAATGCTTCAGGTCGAAATTTACGCCAATTTCCCAAATGAAAACCGCAAATCCCTCCAGGCGGTGCTTTTGCGCATGGATCGAAGTGGGGCACTAAAGCGTGTGCGCGAGGGTTCGTCGTACCGTCTGTTTGTGGCTTAAATTCCAAGTATCAGGTTGAGCCACGAACGAGACATCTGCTGCACCTTCTATTGGCTAGTTAGCTAGGCTCTGTTCGGGTGTATTATTCCGGTATTGTTGAGAGTTTATCTTCCCGTAGCAGAATATCCATATCTTCGATGGTGATATTGCGACCAGCCACGGTTATTATCCCCTCAGCAGTGAGTTTTCCCAGCAGACGTGAGAACGTTTCTGCCGTGGTGCCAAGGAGTAGTGCGATTTCCCCTTTGGCAGCCGGGAGCCGGATGTGCCGGCTGTGCTGTTTTTCACTCAAAGCGCGCAGATAATGAAGCAGCCGCTGCCGGATATCGCTAAGCGTTAGCTGTTCCACCATTCCCAGTAGATATTTGATCCGTTGCGACAGCGAGCCTATGAACTGCATGGCAATAGCAGGATTGTTCTCAATGTGGGTGAGAATCTTGCGAGCGTCAATGGCGAGGAGTTCACTATCTTCAAGGGTGATGGCACTTACGGGATAACGATTTTTTAGCTGTAAGAGTATTTCAGCAAAATACTCACCTGCATCCAGTAGGCGGATTACTGCCTCTTTCCCATCTTCAGTGGCCCGAAACAGTTTAACCTTCCCTCGCGCCAGAAAGTACAGCTCTGAGCCCTGATCTCCTTCATTGAAAAGGAGCTGCTTTTTCCCCGCTTTAAGATATCGGCTGCTTTCTTCCACCAGCCTGCGGTGCTGCGCGGCTGTGCCGGATGCGCCAGACGTGCTGTTGCCGAAAAAAGCCTGCATAAACATGGTAATGGCTGCTTCTTTATTCATTTTTTATCCTGTAATATGAAGTGCATGAAGTTCACATGTTGGGTTCAGGTTCTGCCGGAGGTTCCATTATGTTTAGAGCTTGCTCCAGCACGTGAATAAATGTACCGAGTTCGAGCTGCTTTTTTAGCTCAGGGGGCAGGTTTTCAAGGCTGGACTGAAAACGTTTCGCAGCACTCAGGGCATTTTTAAGATCTGTGTACTGATTTACCTGCTCAGCCGCGTGCTCACGTTTGAGATCTCGAAAAGTCCTAGCCAGTTTCGGGTGTGGTATGGTGCCGGAAAAGACCTGCTTGCGTAAATCGTCGAGCTGATTTTGTTCCATCAGATTTTCTTTGTTGATCTGGTCTAGCAGGTTTAGGCTGCGGTAATCCGGTAGCGGCACAGAACTGGAATGATCTTCAAGTGAGTGGGGGTTGTGAGCTCTTAAGTACTGGTAAGCATGGGTGAGTTTGTCCGCTGTTTGCTGGCGAATATGGATTTCCCGAGCACAGTATTGCGCAAAATCTGCGTATCCCCATTCCTGATATAGTAGTTCGCTACGCACTTGTGCGAGCAATTGACCCAACTCAACCCAAGAAGATTTGAACTGTTTGGCACTATGCAGAATAGTGTGGCGAGTGGAGCCAGGTTCCACCTGCATGAGCAGGTTTTCAATGTGCTGTTCTGTTTTTGAGGCCACGGCTGAAGTTGTCCTGCGGTATGAGGATAGGGGTATAATAATAAGACTGTAAGTGTATAGCGTATGATAGCACACCTGCTGTGCGACTGGAATGGCACTGGGGTGGGTGTGGATAATTTAAAATTACTGAACTCTACGGGCATAACGCTTCAGGCTGTATGTTTTAATTGTACTTTATGCGTTGAATCTAGGGCCTTAAATAATGATGAGGATTGGAAATATCTCCATGACATCCAAGGGATGGAAAAGCTGCGTAGTGGGTGCGCAGACAGAGCAGATGCTCAAACTGGGGCATCCGTGGATTATTCGCGATCGATATACGGATCAATGGCCTGAGGGCGCAATTGGTGAGAGTACAACCTTGCATGGGTCTGACGGGGCGTTGCTGGCGTATGCGCTGCGTGACGATGATCGCAGGATTGTAGCCCGGATTATAGGCTGGCCGCAGGACGGGGGCGCGCCACGTATAAATGAGCACTGGTTTTATACCCGTTTCGAAGCAGCGTATAAGTTGCGCAAGGGTTTTATTGACCCAGATCTTTGTGATGCGTATCGGCTGGTTAACGCCGAAGGGGATTTGCTTCCTGGCCTCACCGTGGATGTATATGCGGGATTTATACTGGTGCAGCTTTATAGCAGGATGTGGGAACCGTATCGTGAACCGATGCTTCAGGCGCTCCAGCGTTTAATGCATCCGCAGGGTGTTTATGAAAAATTTCGTCCGCGTAAAACTAGGGCGCTGGGGAAGAAGGGCGATAACGAGTATAGCTCTCTGCTGCTGGGGCACCCCGCGCCGGATCTTCTGCAGGTTAAGGAAAATGGCCTGTTGTTTGAGGTTGATTTGAAGCGTGGTTTGCACACAGGTTTGTTTATGGATCAGCGCGAGAACAGGAAAGAAATTATGCCTTTTTGTGCAGGCAAACGAGTATTGAACCTGTTTTCATTTACCGGTGCATTTTCGGTAGCTGCTGCAGTGGCTGGGGCGGCACAGGTGACCAGTGTGGATGCCTCTACTCTGTATCAAGAACGGGCAGAGCATAACTTTGCCCTTAACCGCCTTAATCCAGCAAGGCATGAATTTATCGTGGGCGATTGTCACAAAGTTTTAGCACATCTGGCGCAAAAAGGTAGGGAGTTTGACATGATCATCATGGATCCGCCGAGTTTTTCCACTGTGGGTAAGAGCCATTTTACCACCAGCGGCGGCACCTCCAGCCTTGTCGCAGCGGCTCTGGCAGTGCTTAAGGAGGGGGGAAGGCTAATAACCTCATCTAATCACCAAAAAGTTGACCTGCCCGAATACCTGAAAGAATTACGCCGTGGGGCGCTGCAGGCTGCAACACCCCTGCGGGTAATTCAGGCGAGTGGTCAGGGTCCAGATTTTCCGTTTCTGGTGACCTGTCCCGAAGGGCGTTACCTTAAGTACGTGGTTGCGGTCAAGGGTTGAGCACTTTGTAAGGGGGCCTTATTAGGACTGTTCGCTTACCACACTTGCGTGCAGTATTGTTATAGGTTCCTTTGGAACGTCCTGATGGTAGCCGCTTGTTGAGGTGGGGGTGTTTTCGATCGACTGTACCGTATCCATGCCGTCGATAACCTTACCAAATACTGCATAGCCGAAGCCATCTGGGGTTGAGTCACGGTGGTCGAGGAATTCGTTGTCTGCAACGTTGATGAAGAATTGGGCTGTAGCGCTGTCTACCACCTGGGTTCTGGCCATAGCAATGGTGCCGATTGTGTTCTTTAGACCGTTAGCTGCTTCATTCTTGATGGGGCGTTTAGGCTTATCTTCCCGCATTTTTGCATCCATCCCGCCACCCTGAAGCATAAATCCTCGGATTACGCGATGGAAGATTTTACCGTCATAGTATCCGGCGTTAACGTACTGCAGAAAGTTTTCTACGCTAATCGGCGCCTCTTCGGGGCAGAGTTCTAGTACTATGTCGCCGGCGCTCGTATGTAGGCGTACACGGGGCTT
>JAQUDG010000090.1 GCA_028685815.1 Desulfuromonas sp. | reverse complement strand
CCAATATCCGTTTCTGAGAGTCGGTGAGGATGCTATAGCAAAGGTGTTTAGTGTCATTGGGCATGAGCTTTGGGTGAGCAAGCGACCGCATTGCCCCATCAATTCTTATCTGTGGCTCCAGCCCAGTTGTCAGATGCAGGTCCGAAGCATCAGAATCTACCATTATCTTAAGAAAATCATGAATACCGGCCATATATGAAGTCCCTTCAGCTGGGTGTAACGCGTAAAAACATATCAATACATATCTATTCTTACCGCGTGGAGTGATTTCTCTAGTTTTTAAATAGCACCAGCGCTAATCGTCAGAGACCGTACACCGCAGAACTTCTGCAAATGAGGTTACCCCCTCTTTAAGTTTCAGCAGTGCAGATTGTCGCATAGTGCGGACTCCTAGGCGCATTGATTCGCGTTTAATTTCGGCGGTATTTGCTCCGGCTAGAATCATTTCGCGTATCTCTTCAAACATGGGCATTACCTGATAAATACCCACACGCCCTTTGTAGCCACTTTCATTGCAATTGCTACACCCCTTGCCCTTATAGCAGACGTAGTCATCCACCTCATCAGGTGCAACTCCTGCGTCAAGCAGCGACTGCTTGGAGATATCATCCAATTCCTTGCACTCGGAACACAACCGTCTACCTAGACGCTGGGCTGTAACTAGGTTAATCGCGGAGGCGACCAGAAATGGTTCTACCCCCATATTCAACAAACGATTAATGGTGCTGGGAGCATCATTGGTATGCAACGTAGACAGAACCATATGACCGGTAAGAGCAGCCTTGATACCGATTTCAGCTGTTTCAAAATCTCTAATCTCACCGATCATGATTATATCGGGGTCTTGACGCAGAAAAGCCCGGAGCGCGCTGGCAAAATTAAGCCCTATATCTTCATGCATCTGCACTTGGTTGATTCCAGCAAAGTTGAATTCTACCGGGTCTTCGGCGGTGGAAATATTTTCAGTGGTTGTGTTCAACTCAGCCAAAGCCGAATACAACGATACGGTTTTACCACTTCCAGTCGGACCAGTTACCAGCACCATGCCGAAAGGTTTTTTTATCTCCTGCTTAAACCACTTCAGCGCATCCTCTTCATAGCCAAGTTTGGTCATGTCCAGTTGCAGGTTAGACTTGTCAAGCAGTCGCAGCACTACCTTTTCTCCAAAAAGGGTAGGCAAGCAGTTCACGCGAAAGTCCATATCCTTGCCACCGGGCAACTTAATCTTGATTCTCCCATCCTGAGGGAGGCGGCGCTCGGCAATATCCATATTTGAAAGAATTTTCAAGCGCGACGTAATCGCTGCCTTCATTTTCATGGGTGGCTTCATAACTTCATAGAGCACACCATCAATCCGGTACCGGACGCGAAATATTTTCTCGTATGGCTCAATATGGATATCGGAGGCCCCTTTTTTTATCGCATCTGTCATGATCAGGTTAACTAATCGAACTACCGGCGCTTCTTCTGTTGCAATCTGGAGCGCATTGACGTCTATCTCTTCATCACCCTCGACAACTTCAAGGTCTATATCGTCGAGACCACTCATAACGTCGGCTAAAGTGTCGGACTGATCATAGTATTTGTCGATAGCTTTTTTAATCGCGCCGTCAGTCGCGACAACCACCTCGACATTGTGCCCGGTCATGAACTTAATATCGTCAATTGCAAAAATATTGGACGGGTCGCTCATAGCGACTATCAGGGTTGAACCTGTCTTGCTAATGGGCATCAAATGATACTTCTGCACTACTTCAGCAGATATCAACTTGGTCACTCCGGTATCAACCTCAAATTCATCAAGGTTGATGGAGGGTGCACCATATTGGCGCGCAAGAAAGGCGGCAAGATCTTCTTCACTTATGAGTTTAAGGCGCGCAAGCGAAGTCACCAGCCGTTCGCGGTGGGCTTTGTGTTCCGCAATTGCCTTATTTACCTGCTCTTGGGTGAGGATTTTGTTCCGAACCAGAAGTTCGCCCAGACGGTTACTAGCCATACAAAATATCCGTATTAAAAGTAGAGACAGCGCTTAGAGCGAATGCTCTATTATTGCGTAAATACATCTAGAGTTATTGCAAAGTGATTATGGATAGCGAACCATGCCTACGCGAATTAGTTGGCATTTGCAACTGCGCGGCGCATAGAGTCACCAGGGTCAAACCCAGTCCATATTTTGAACGCCTCTTCCCCCTGCGCAATCAACATTCCA
Source organism: Desulfuromonas sp. (assembly GCA_028685815.1). Lineage (GTDB taxonomy): Bacteria > Desulfobacterota > Desulfuromonadia > Desulfuromonadales > Desulfuromonadaceae > JAIVHC01. Next base: position 8,821 of record JAQUDG010000090.1, on the reverse strand, counting down.
ATTCCATCAAGAGCAACCATGCCGTTAGCGCGAGCACGCTTAACCAAAGGGGTAAAGCCGGGCTTGTATACTACATCGTAAAATAATGTTTCGCTATTAATATTTCCCCATGGCAATGGGTCAGAAGCCCCTACTGTATCCGTGTCTAGAACATCTAAACCTATGGAAGTCGTGTTTAGGATAAGATCAGCACCGAGGCACGGCGCTGCAAGAGTTTCCTTGCTTAGCGAAACAACATGCATGTTTGTGTGCGGACAAAGGGGGGCAAATTCTCCGAGCAGTGCTTCTGCACGCGCAGTGTTGCGGTTTGCGATAACCACTTCTGCCGCACCTGCTTGGCAAAGAGCATACACACACGCTCGCGCAGCACCACCGGCGCCAAGAACCACAACCCGGCGTCCATGCGGCAGAAATCCAAGATCGTATTGTAATGAACGTAAAAAACCACCGGCATCGGTATTGTAGCCAACCAGCTTATTTCCTTCACGAGCCACGGTATTGACCGCTCCAATCACCTGCGCTTCCAGACTTACTCTGTCCAAGCATGAGATGATATTCTGTTTATGTGGAATAGTCACATTGAAACCCTGAACATGCAACGTCCGTAATCCAGTTACGGCATGGTGTAAGTCCGTCTCCCGCACTGAAAAAGGGACATACACAGCATTGATTTCTTTTGCAGCGAAAGCGGCATTCTGCATGAGCGGCGAAAGTGAATGGGAAACAGGCCAGCCCAGGATACCAAAAACCTTTGTTTTGCCGCTTATGTTAATGTCCAAATTATTCACCCGAAAATAATTAGTTATCGCCAAACACTATGTAAATTAAACCTGTTAGAATGCAAGCTATGTTTCGAGGTATTCACTATATTCTACAATTTTACACGTATGCAAAATCTTGCGCGCGCATTCAATATCATCTGTTATCGCGTGAATTAATTCATCTGTAGAAGAAAACTTCTGCTCGCCTCGCAGGCGCTCAACAAAATAAACGCGCATGTTATCACCATATAGGTTTCCTTCAAAATCAAGTAAATGCACCTCTATAGTTAAGCTATTATATCCAAATGTAGGTTTATGCCCAATATTGATCACCACATTGTGTTCGGTCGAGTTAAGCCTTACGCGACCGGCATAAACTCCGCTCAAGGGCAACAGCTCTTTATCTGTTTCAATATTGGCGGTGGCGAAACCTAGGGATTTTCCACGCTGGTCTCCATGTACAACCCTTCCCTCTAGATTGAAATGGCGTCCAAGCATATTTTTGGCGTCCTCAACATCACCGCGTAGAATGCTTTGGCGTACACGAGTTGAGCTCAGAACACTGCCATCGCATTGCACCGGACCAAAAATATCCACTCCGAAACCCTTGTCTTTCCCCTGCGCACATAAAAACCCAACGCTACCCGCACGACCTTTACCGAAGGCGTAATCGAACCCAACAATAAGATGCTGTACACCCAGCTTGCCCAAGAGTATCTCATCCACAAAGGTTACTGGCGACATTGCTGCCAGATGGTGATCAAAGGGAATCTGCAGCAGTATATCGACCTGCGAAGCAGCGATGAGGCGTTCTTTTTCGGCGCGGGTGTTTATTAAGCGCGGAGCATGGTCGGGCGCGAGAATTTTGAGTGGGTGAGGTTCGAAGGTACAAACAACAGAGACTCCGCTTTCACGGCGGGCACGCTTTACGAGATTACGAAATATGGCCCGATGGCCTAGGTGAACTCCATCGAAATTCCCTAGAGTGGCAACAGTTTTGCCGAATGGGCTACAAATTTCATCCAGTGAACGGATAATTTTCATGAATATTCAATATGCCTGCAAGGTTTATGGTGAACTCATAGAATTTTAGTCCGGAACCAGCTTGCCCCCGACCTCGCCTTTACGCTCGCTTAGCCCTTGGAGCTTTACGTTTTCTACGCAGCACAGTTTTTTCCACCGCCTGCAGAGATTCTGGCAGCACAAAATCGATCTCTCGTGTTTTAAGACGCACATCCTGAACCATAACATCAACTTTTTGCCCTATTTTAAAATGACGCCGGCGGCGCTGTCCCAAAAGCATCCGCTGCACAGGGTCATACACATAATAATCATCCGCTAAAGTGCGAACATGTACCAATCCTTCGACAAAAAACGGATCCAATTCGACAAAAAAACCAAACTCCGTAACTCCAGTGATAAAACCGGGAAATATTTCCTCCAGTTTGTCCTGCATGAATTGACAACTACGCAGCGCAACGATATTGCGCTCCGCCTCCATCGAGCGCCGTTCGCAACTAGTTGCGTGATCGGCCATAATCTCAAGAGACGCCGGACCTGGCTCGTGTGTCCTGACTGAGTCAGTAGAACCTGGGGCAATGTTTGCATCTACACACAGCTTCAGCATTCGATGTTGAATAAGATCGGAATAACGCCGAATTGGTGAAGTAAAGTGTCCATAGCTTGAAGTCGCCAACGCAAAATGCTCTCCTGGGTGAGCCGCGTAATATGCCTGTTTCATGCTGTGAAGTAAAACTCGGTTAATTATGAACGCCTGAGCAGGGTCATCGATCTGATGCAGAACCTGACGTAGCTGCCACGGTTTAATTCCGTCGCTATCCAAATTTATGCCTATATTGAACGCACTCAGGAACTCCTGAAACTGATTTATGGAACTCAGCTCAGGTTTATCGTGCAGACGATAAATTCCCTGCACCTTGAATTTCTGCAGATAGTCTGCAACACTCTCGTTTGCCAACAACATACACTCTTCAACGATACGGTGGGCATCCAGACGATCACGGCGAGTAACTCCAACCACATGCCCAGAATCATCGAGGTCGATCTGCGCTTCTGGCAGATCAAAATCAAGGGCACCCCGGGTAGTTCTGTTTTTGTTCAGTTGGCGAGAAAAATCGAACAGAGGTCTAAGCATGTTCTGGATTTGTGGAGTTATCCCTTCGTCAACGTCAGCAGCCCCATCCAGACTCTTCTGTACCTGGGTGTAGGTGAGGCGAGCACGACTACGTATCACCGCCAAATGTACGACCATTTCCGACACAACACCGGCATCGGTACAGTGTATTTCCAGCACCACAGCTAGACGTTTAACCCCCGGCATCAAGGAACAAATACCATTGCTGAGTTCTCGCGGCAGCATGGGGAGACTAAAACCGGGGAAATAGGTACTGTTACCCCGCTCATACGCATCTAAATCGAGAGCAGAGTTTGGTTGCACATAGTGACTTACATCGGCTATGGCGACCCACAGGACGTTGCCGCTATCTCGTCCGGGCTCAAACGCTATAGCATCGTCGAAATCCTTTGCATCTTCACCATCAATGGTTACGAAGGGTAAATGGCACAGATCTGCACGGGTAGCACATACGTCATCTTGAACCTCAGTGGGGATTGAAATTGCTGCTTGTTTCGCTTCGGGACTAAAGTGCAAAGGTATTCCCACCTTGGAGGCCGCTGCAAGAATATCCACGTGTGGATCCCCTGCCTGCCCTAGCACTTCAAGCACAATGGCACGTCCTGGCTTGCCCCCAATCGGATAGATGGTTATGCCCAAGCGCGCAACCATTCCATCAAGCTGACTCATGTTCTCCTCTTGCCCCTCTTCGGTTAGAAGAAACGGCATATCGGATGGTTCAGCATACACCAGGCAGGTGTCGTCAGCGGAATTGTAGCGACACAGCCCTGTAATGGTCTGTTGTTTGCGCTCTGTTATCTCCAAAATAAGGACATTAAGTCGGCGGCCACCGGAACGCCGCGCTTCACCACGCCGTGTGTCGCCCTCAATTTCAAGGGCTAAAACCTGATCTCCATCCATGGCTTGATACAGCTGCGGGGGCGAGATCTGAAACTCGTCTGGGGATGGACCTGCTACCGTAGACACAAAAACGCGCCGTCCGTTTTTTCTAACTCGGACATGACCACGCAGCAGTGCGGGGATATTAAGTTTGGTATAGTTCCCCTTTTTCCCCTTACGCACCACACCATGAGAAACAAGCAGATCTAGCATTTGTTGAATCTGGCCACGGTTTGTAGAGCCAGTTGAGACCATCTGCACCAGATCGGTAATAGAAAAAACTCTTCCAACCCTTTTCAGAGCAGAATACAGCGATGTGGCAAGACCAGAATTTCCCGAATTCACCAAACTCATTTATTTCACAACCTTTATATACTTGCATATGATGGCAAAATTAAGTCGCTCGCCACCTTGGAATCAATCACGCAAAGAAAACTTAATCAAACCCGGCGGGAGCATGGGCCGACAGCGAATCAAGCCCACAGGCACCTGAATCTCGTCCCAAGCGATATCCCGCACCTGTGAAATGCTCGGCTCCGGAGCGAAAAAAGCTACGCAATTATCTACAGCCCCAACAAGAGCGCAGGCATCTTCAATAGATTTTGGAATTGAAAAAATGCTGCTATCATGAAGCTCTTCCGTCGAAACCTCAAGAATATGATTAAGGATTACACGTTGCAGCAAAACCGCAGGTGAGTCTGAGCTAAGCTGTTTTTCGTCAAATTCTGTTTTTTGCAAATGTTCGTGGGCACGTAGTTGCAAGATGTAGATATTTTTGCCCCCAGGATACAGAACAAGATCAGGTGCTTCAACTGGATCATCCAGGATCTGGTGGATGTGCGCGGCAGCCGGTGCAATTGCAGGATCAATTTCTACACCATTGACATCAAAAAACTCCCCAAGTTTTCCCAGCAGTAACGGGACGTCATTTAAGCGCTGCATACAGCAAGTAGAGAGTACCGGATCTATTATCATCCCATAGTCGGAAGAGAAATCATCTATGTTGCTCAATGCCATGACAACATAGTTATAACTTTCCTTGCCGCTGTAATCGGCATCAATCTCTCGGCACCTGTCGCGATTACGTAGCATCGCTTCGTAGACAGCGCGCCCTTGCACAAGAATAAGTGACTTTCTATCCAGCACCGACTGGGCCTTGGCCAGCAGTGTTTGACCGCTCACCTTCCACAAACGACAGCGTATCCCCTCATCAGGGGAGACTTCTATATCAGCAGGACGCTGTTTCTCATTCTCGCCTAGAGCTTCAAGCACACAGCACGGATCTGCGTACAGCGCAGAAACTGTTTCGCTTTGGGTATGCCCGATTTCCAGCTGTTCCTGCAGGTTTTTAATTACCGCTTCATTTGCCAGTTCAAGGGGGAGAATTTTACCTGAAGTAAACTGCTCAAGATGAACAGCAGTGACTATTCCACGATGAGTTCCAGAGCCTTCAGCACGGTCATGCTGTATTTCAAACAAAAACAGGGCACAATCGGTGTCCTCCAGCGGGCTTTTCTTCACTCCGCCTATGTAAACCTTCGACTCTCTGTTCGTCTCTTCCGCCCCATCGGAACTTCCCCGCGTGCAGGTATAGACACATTCATTAAATGGAATAATCTCAGACATTTAAGCATACTCCTCTCAAGTCAGCACTGCTTAGATACTCGAAACGATTTTCCTCGCTGCTGACATTGAAATACGTTAGTATCAATAGCCAAAGAAAAATCCTTGGCTAGACACCACCTGACATTTTCTGCCTTCCATTGGCCTGGATTTAGTACCAATAAAGTTTCAGGCAGATGCTGTTACTAAAGGCTTGACATGGTCGCTGCCAAACACTAGGCCAGCGTCTTTTACGGCGCAAAGCAGCATATAGTATACGTGCCCATAGCGTTAGTTCAATGCGCACATATAAGCAGACCGCCGAAGTGGTTGCAAGCTAAAAGGGATAGAGACAGGTGCAGCTCGATAGATGATTGTGCTTCGGATAAAATTAAGGATATCAACATCTTGGATGTAATAAACCCTGTAGCTTTGCTCCAAAAATATTACCCAAATCACTCCTTCGCCTACTCCATCTTATGGCAACATAGCGCTGCAGTTGCGTTAAAAGCTGGCACTATAGCACATGCTTTGGCATCCATCGAAGCCATCGATTGCGAATTTGTTGAGCAGGCTGCTATGCTGCACGATATAGGAGTTTGCTTCGTCCATGCTCCTGATATTGGATGTTATGGCGAACATCCCTATCTTATGCACGGTATCTGTGGAGCGGAACTCCTCCGAAAAGAGGGACTTGATCGGCATGCGCGCATATGTGAAAGCCATATCGGAGTGGGCCTAACACTAGAAGAAATCGTAGATAAGCGCTTACCTCTGCCTGAGCGAGACATGATACCAGACGGAACCGAGGCCAAAATAGTGGCCTATGCTGATCTATTTTACTCCAAGAATCCGCATACGCTCATGCAGGAAAAATCACCTACACAAGTACGTAAATCACTGGAAAAATTCGGTGCTGAAAAAGTGGAGATTTTTGACAACTGGCATGCTCGCTTTACACTAAACTGAAGCGTCTGCATGGTACCGCTCTTTGATTTCATCCTAACGTATCATCATCTTAATATTGATGCAGTCTTGCCCCATTAAATAGTCGCAACACTTCGAGGCAAGATTGCTTATGCCGGATCTCTCTAGAAATAAAAGCCGCAAGGATAATCTGTATGAGTATGATTCAGATGTGTAGAATTGCCAAAATTTATGCCAATGGCGTACCAGCACTGTATGATATTGACTTGCAGATCCCCGCAGGGGAGTTTGCATATATTACTGGCTCTTCCGGCGCAGGGAAATCAACCCTATTACGCTTACTATACTGTGCCGACCGCCCTACCCGAGGACAGATTCTGATGGGTAAAAGGAATATTACACGTCTAAGTGCCAGAAAGATCGCGTTTCTGCGGCGACAGATTGGGTTTGTATTTCAAGATTTTAAATTGCTGCAGAATCGAACTGTAATTGAAAACGTCGCCCTACCGCTACAGGTCCAAGGGGTAAGTATCAAAGAAACACGCGCGCGGGCGTTTGAACTGCTACGGTATGTAGGGTTAGAATATAAGGTGCAACGCAAACCGCTAGAACTCTCTGGGGGGGAACAGCAGCGAGTCGCCATTGCCCGCGCCATGATTGTGCGCCCTAAACTGCTCCTTGCCGATGAACCAACTGGCAACCTTGACTACAACTTAGCGCAGGAGATTATGGAGATGTTTTCTGCGATAAACAAGATGGGGACAACGGTGCTGGTGGCCACCCACGATACAGAGATTATGCGGCTGCTACCGCGACGAACTATTGCACTGGAAAACGGACACATTATATCCGATACCCGCCCAGAAACTGACACAGATCAATTACAGGAAACCGCCTGAATGAAGCGACTCCGCTATTTTATCCAGCGCACTATCTTGAACATGATTCAAAGCCCACTCCTCAGTAGCGCTACCATTGGCACAATTGGTGTAGCCTTAATGCTGCTGGCTTTTTTTACCCTCATTGTCCTGAATGTGCAGAATCTTACCCGCCAGTGGAGCAGGGAAATCCAGATTACGGTATATCTGGAGCAAGTTCCATCCACTGCAAAACTGCAACAATGGCAAGAACAAATCAAACAACATCCAAGCGTTGAACATGTTACTTATACCTCTCAAGCTGAAGCCTTTGAGCTTTTCCGTAAACGTTTGGGACGCAACGATGACCTCCTAGATGGCCTGTTACCGGAGATTCTCCCTGCCTCATTTGAGTTGGTACTGACACCGGAATCTCGAAGTGAACTCGGAGCTGAAAAGTTAGTTCAAGAGCTTAAAAAAAATGCAGCGTTCTCCGGGTTCCGTTACGGTCAAGATTGGCTAAAACGCTATGATGCCTTTATTTTCCTACTCAAACTAACCGGTGTACTTGCTGGAGGATTTCTTATTTTTGCGACACTTTTCATTATTTCCAACACCATCAAACTCACTATCTATGCGCGCCGCGATGAACTTGAGATCATGACACTGATTGGCGCCACCCCTATGTTTATCAAGATCCCTTTTCTGGCTGAAGGAGCTCTCCAAGGGATTATAGGCGCACTGCTAGCCCTTGGCGGGTGTCATGCCCTGTACTATTTTTTTCTGAAACGAGGTCTGTCGGCCTTGCTGACCACTACCGCAGCCGGGAATATAACTTTTTTGCCCTTTTCAATTCAGGCGAGTGTAATCTTGCTGGGGTTTGTCCTTGGGATATGTGGCAGTGCGTTGCCCTTGCGCAAATTTGTGCGCGTGTAGAGGCATATCAAGCATGAGATGGGCAATGATAATGCGAGAAACCCCGACTAGGCACACCTGGCTGAAGGTTTATTCCAGTACTGCAACCATCTGTGCGCTGAGTCTACTTTTTTTATTTATACCGCGACCTGCCGTGTTTGCAGCGGATGAGCTAAAGCAGAACAAGCAGAAGCTTCAGCAAGTCCAAGAGGAGATAGGGTCAACCTCTAAAAAAATCAAAGAAAAGAAGGCCACTGAACGTTCCGCTCTGCAACATCTGGATGAGCTGAATCGCAACATCAAAAAAAATGATTCCCAGTTGCAACATCAGAGTGAAGTCCTAGAGAGACTGAAAAAAGAAATCGCCGCATCGCAAAAAAAATCCGATCTTTATGAGGTAATTCTGCAACGAACCCGCCAGGATGTAGAAAAACGTCTACGGGCCCTTTACACCACCGGAGAGATTGGAGCGTTGCGCCTGTTTTTTTCGGACTCAAGCCCAGCCGTTATCGCAGAAAATACTGAATTTCTGCAGCGAATTACCCTGCATGACAAAGCTCTCCTGCTTGAGTACCGCAAGCAGGTCGAAAACCTAGAAGCCGAACACAAAAAACTTGAAGAACAAAAAAACCGCTACACATCAACCCTCACTCAACAAAAAGAACAAAGGCAAAAACTTGAGGCGACTAAACGCGAGCAAGCTGCCTTGATTAATGAAATTCGCC
>JAQUDG010000089.1 GCA_028685815.1 Desulfuromonas sp. | reverse complement strand
AGCTTCGAACTTCGGTGTAGCTTCGAACTTCGGTGTTGTTTCGAACTTCGGTGTAGCTTCGAACTTCGGTGTTGTCTCGAACTTCGGTGTTGTTTCAAACTTCGGTGTAGCTTCGAACTTCGGTGTTGTTTCGAACTTCGGTGTAGCTTCGAACTTCGGTGTTGTCTCGAACTTCGGTGTTGTCTCGAATTCCGGTGGAGGTGTTTGCCCCTCTGCAGGTACAATCGGAGTCTCGTCCGTGCTCAATCCTGCGTGGATCTCGGGAGAGAAGCTCGTAGCTGCCGCTTGCTCAAACGTATTCAACATACTTTCGGCAAGGCTCTTACTGGGCTCAGCTTTCCATTGCGGTGTTTGAGCCTGCGCCAGCTCCAATGCTTTTTCAATTTCGTCTACCAAGGTCTGTGAGGAAAAGGGTTTTGAAACCCACCCCGCCGCACCAACTTGTTTAGCGCGTTCTTCATCAAAAGGCTCAAACGTACCCGCCAAAAGTAAAACCGGAACCCCCGCGAAAGCTGGATCGCTGCGGATTTTTTCGCACAGTTGATACCCATCCAACCCCGGCATAAACACATCCGCCAGAACGAGATCAGGGCGTTTGGCTTGTGCCGCCAGCAAGGCTTCGTCACCATTACTAGCGAGGACAAGCTCATAATCTTCATCGGCTAACGTTATCTCTACAACCTTCTGGATAGTGACACTGTCATCTGCCAGCAACAGCCGTTTTCCCATTAAATCCTCCTGACGTTATCCCTACTCAAGGCGGCTATACCCATCCGCTTCCTCGTCGGAACGGAAAACCACGCAAACTTTGCTTACCTAGCCATTATGCGCACCATTCTGGCACCACAACAGCACTATTTAACCATAAACGGAACTATAAGTCTGGCCTTGCCTTGGGCATCGAGGATGTGGACCTGCCACTGCCCATCCCACTGCGGTAAAATTTTCTTTGACGACCAGGTTCTCCAATTCGAAGAGGACACCGGCAGACGCACCCGCGCCATCTCTTTTCCTTCGTGATACCATACATGCGTGATCCAAGTGTCATCGCCTGCCCCCGTCACGTGCGTAAAACAAAACAACTGCTCTACCGGTTTCTTCACCGTATTCAGTGAGTCCACTGGGCTACGTTCGGATATATCACTGGTGATGGCCGCATCTACGATCTCAAGAGCGAACGCGCTACATGGAAGCGTCAGTACCACAAACAAACAAACATATATCCATTTTCTCATTTATTGGCCCCTCACTAACACATTTAAGTTATAAGTCAAACAACCTTCATCCAGCAGTGCCCGCTAAACGAACTGCCTTACAAAGCAAAAAACAGCCATCCAGTCCGAGACATTGTTTAGAGTCCATAGCGTTTATACGCACAACTCACGGCACGGTAGCAGCACTGGCTAATTCGTCCAGAAAACTGTCGCCGCAAAGGCTATCCTTCAGATTAACATGCAGACCAAAATTTTGCAGTATTGTTGCGGCAATATCCGCAAAACTTGTGCGCACCCCAAGGTTTTTACCCTGTTTTACCTGCGGAGTATATGCAAGCAACGGTACGTATTCGCGCGTATGGTCACTGCCAGGCATACAAGGATCACAACCATGATCTGCAGTAAGTAACAACAGGTCGGTATTTCCCATGCTGGGTAAGAACTTCCCCAGCCAAGTGTCAAACTGTTGCAGCGCGGTGGCGAAACCAAAGCAATCACGCCGATGTCCATAATTCATGTCAAAATCTATTAGATTCGTGAATACAAGCCCGCGTTCCAGGTGTGCGAACATCTCTTCTGTGGCCTGCATCCCCTCAGCATTACTTGTGGTGCTGACATGTTTATCAATTCCGCGCCCGCAAAAAATGTCGGATATTTTTCCTACCGCGTGTACCCCTATCCCGTGGTGCTGAAGCTGATCCAGCAGTGTGGGCGCTGGCGGAGGGATGGAGAAATCCCGGCGTCTACTGGTACGCACAAAACCCGCGCTTTCGTCCCCAACAAAAGGGCGCGCAATAACTCGACCAACCCTGAAATGGTCAAGCAGATCGCGGGTTTTACGGCAAATAGTGTACAGTCGCTCCAGAGGTATAATTTCCTCATGGGCGGCGATTTGAAACACTGAATCGGTGCTGGTATAGACGATGGGACGCCCGCTACGCATGTGCTCTGGCCCTAGCGTCTGGATAATATCTGTTCCGCTGGCGGGGATATTCCCCAGCGCCTCTACCCCGGCAATGCGTGCGAACCCCTGCATGATGTCAGAGGGAAACCCTTGGGCGTAAACTTGAAAAGGTTCAGACATCACCACTCCGGCAATTTCCCAGTGTCCGGTGGTGCTGTCTTTGGCCCTCGAGCGTTCGGCCATTTTCCCCCAGGAAGCGCGCGGACTCAAACGTTGCGCCACCCCTGCAAGGGGGGTTATATTCCCCAGCCCCAGAGCCTGAAGATGGGGCAAGGCAAACGGTCCGACTGCTGCAGCTATATGCTCGAGGGTATTGGCACCCTGATCGAAATACAGGTTCGCATCGGGCATAGCCCCGCACCCAACTCCATCAAGAACAATGAGTACAATGCGTTCAAATTTATCCATCGCAGAGTTAAACCTGGTTTTTAAGCCACTGGGACACAATGGCGACGGCCTGACTGGTGCCAATCCGGGTGGCCCCGGCGCGATACAGCGCTTCAAGTTGTTCCAAGGTACGAATGCCCCCTGCGGCCTTGATTCTAAGTTTATCTGCTACAACAGCGCGCAACAGTTCCACGTCGTCTACCGTTGCCCCCCCGGCAGCGGTGCCAGTAGAAGTTTTAACATAATCGGCTCCACCTGCAACCACGTGAGTGCAAACTTGACGTTTTTGCTGCGCACTTAAATTACAGCATTCGATAATCACCTTGAGGACTGCGCCGCCGCACGCCTGCTTTACTTGCCTGATTTCAGCCTCAACGTCGGCATAGCGGCCATCTTGAATCCAACCCTGTTGCACCACCATATCGATCTCATCCGCACCCTGGAGCAGCGCCTGGTGCGCAGCAAATGCCTTTGCCGCGCTGCTCTCAAAGCCAGTGGGAAAACCCACAACCGTGCATACCTTGACCTCTGAACCGTGCAACTGCTCTACAGCCGTGGCGACATATGTCGGCGGAATACATACTGCTGCAAAACCGTATTCCACCGCCTCTTCGCACAGGGCATTAATCTGGTCGTGGCGCGTCATAGGATTTAGCAGGGTATGCTCGATAAGCATACTGGGGGGAAAGTTCAACATGGTTAACCCCGCTTAGGTGCGATAGTCAGCGTTGATCTTGATATATTCATAGGTGAGATCTGAGGTGTAGTAGTCGCTAGCGCCCTCACCCAGATGGAGATCTAGGGTGACACAGAACTCCTTGTGCCGCAGCACTTCAGTCGCCAAAGCCTCCTGCTCCGAGCCAGTCCCGAGGCCAGCATTAACCACCTGCACCTGATCAAAAAAGATGTCCACTAGTTCGGCGTCTACTTCGGCGTCAGAATAACCAAGCGCGGCAATAATCCGCCCCCAATTAGCATCCTCACCAAAGAACGCCGTCTTAACCAAGCTGGATGTCGCCACGCTGCGGGCCGCCTCTTTCGCTTCAGCGGCGCTGCGCGCTCCTCGGACGTGAATCTGCACCAGCTTAGTCGCCCCTTCTCCATCGCGCACAATCATCTTAGCCAGATCAAGCAAGACATTGTTGAGCTGGAGCTGAAAATCTTCGGCTGCTGGCGTCTGTGGGAGGATTTCCGCATCTCCGGCTTGACCATTGGCCAGTAGCAGCACCATGTCATTGGTGGAGGTGTCTCCATCGACAGTTATGGAGTTAAACGACTGTTCCACCGCTAGCGTTAAACAGGTCTGCAGCAACTCGGCACCGATATGGGCATCGGTGAGGACAAACCCGAGCATGGTGGCCATGTTGGGATGGATCATCCCCGCACCCTTGGCAATACCCAGAATGGTGCCGCTCTGCCCCGAATTCTGTAAGCGCGCCACGGAGGTCTTACTGAACATATCCGTTGTCATGATCGCCTCAGCTACCGCTACGGCCTTGTCTGCTGCGCGCTCTTTCACCAAGTTAGGGACTACGGCATCTAGGCGCGCTCCAGGCAGCTGCACCCCAATCACCCCGGTGGAGGCCAGAGCAATCAGTTCTTCGTCGACACCCAACGCTGCGGCCAACGTTTTCCCGTTCTGTTGCGCGGTCTTGATCCCCTCTGCACCGGTACAGGCGTTTGCGTTGCCGCTATTGACCAGTATCGCCTGACACTTACCTCGCAGCACCCGCGGGCGGGTAACTTGCAGCGGAGCTGCTACCACCTGGTTGCGGGTAAACACCCCAGCACAGGCTGCAGGAACTTCCGAATAGATAAGACCACAATCGGGACGCTGGGTTTGTTTTATCCCGGCTGTCGCCGTCGCAAACCTAAAGCCTGTTACCTGATTATTTGCCGATGACATATATTAACTTCTCCCGTCTTGGGTACTTTTTCAGTGTTCTAGCGTCCGCAGCACTTTTTGTATTTCTTCCCACTGCCACAAGGACACGGATCGTTACGCCCAATTTTCTCTTCGGTGCGCACCACCGTCTGAGGTTGGGGCGATTCGTCGCTGCGGTTGGTAACCACCTGACGCTGCTTCTGTCTGGCTTCCATCTGCTCTACGTCACTCTCTTGCACCAGTTTAACGATAAAGAGCTTCTGCAACACTTCCTGGCGAATACGCCCCATAACCTGCATAAACAGGTTGTAGGCCTCGCGTTTGTATTCCTGCTTGGGGTTTTTCTGCCCGTAGCCGCGCAGCCCTATCCCCTCCTTCAGGTGGTCAATCGAGAGGAGATGATCCTTCCACTGGCTGTCGATTACTTGCAGGAGCAATACCTTCATCAGGTATTCCATCACCTCGGTGGTCAGTTCCGCTTCTCGCTCTTCGAGGCGCTTAAACACCGATTGCTTCAGGCTCTTCTCTAACTCAACCTGCGTGACGCGCTCATCCTCAGAGGGGAGCTGCGGCCAAAAGTTAAACTGGCCGTGGAAATCATCGGCCAGAGAGGAAAGGTTCCAATCCGCTACCGGAGTCTTCTCCGGGCAGAATGTCGCCACCATATCCTCTATCATCTCTTCGAGCATGGCGGTGTAGGTTTCGCGAATGTCTTCGCCACCAAGCACCTCGCGGCGTTGGGTATAAATCACTTCGCGCTGGCGATTCATGACATCATCATATTCAATCAGATGCTTACGTACCTCGAAGTTTTGTCCCTCAACTTTTTTCTGTGCATTTTCAATCGCCCGCGAAATAATTCCGTGTTCGATGGGCTCATCATCGGGTATTTTGAGTTTTTCCATCACGTAAGAGACGCGGTGGCTGCCAAAAATGCGCAGCAGATCATCCTCAAGGCTCAGATAAAATCGGCTAGCGCCGGGGTCGCCCTGACGTCCGGCACGGCCACGCAGCTGATTGTCAATACGGCGCGATTCGTGGCGTTCGGTGCCAAGGATATACAGACCGCCGAGCTCAAGAACCTCCTGGCGCTCTGCGTTGCACTGCGGGATAAACTTTTCCAGCAGCTCTGCGTAGAGGGTGGGGTCGTCACTATTGACCGTGGCGGCCTCCGCCATCATTTCCGGATTCCCCCCGAGAACGATGTCCGTTCCACGTCCGGCCATATTGGTGGCGATGGTAACCGCACCGGCACGCCCAGCTTGCGCTACAATCTCCGCTTCTTTCGCGTGGTGCTTAGCGTTAAGCACGTTGTGCTTCACCCCACGTTTTTTTAATTTTTCTGCCAGACGTTCAGAATTCTCAATGGAGATGGTTCCCACCAACACCGGTTGACGCCGCTGATGACATTCAACAATGTCTTCGATTACGGCGTTAAATTTCTCTTCTTCAGATTTAAAAATAACATCGGCAAAGTCATGGCGATCACTTGGGCGATTAGTCGGGATAACCACCACATCAAGTTTATATATCTCAGCAAACTCGTGTGCCTCGGTATCGGCGGTCCCCGTCATCCCTGCAAGTTTAGTGTACATACGGAAGTAGTTCTGGAAGGTTATCGTCGCCAAAGTCTGGTTCTCTTTTTCAACCGTGACCCCTTCCTTGGCTTCCACCGCTTGGTGCAGACCGTCGCTCCAACGCCGCCCCGGCATCAGGCGCCCGGTGAATTCATCAACGATACAGACCTCACCATCCCTGACTACATAATCTACCTCTTTTTTAAACAGCGCATGTGCCTTAAGGGCCTGGTTGATGTGGTGCAGCAATGCAATCTGAACGGGGTCATAAAGATTGTCCACCCCGAGAATTTTCTCTACTTTTGCCACCCCTTGTTCCGTTAGGGTCGCGCTTTTGGCCTTTTCATCCACGGTGTAGTCGCCGGTGAATTCCTTTTCGGTCTGCCCTACCTTGCCGGCGTTGCGGTGTTCAACGATTTCTCCACGTTCGAGACGAGGGATTACGTTGTTGGCCTTGGCGTAGAGCTCACTGGAGGCATCGCTGGGGCCGGAGATAATCAACGGAGTACGCGCTTCGTCAATGAGGATGGAGTCCACCTCATCAACAATGGCAAAGTTCAGATCGCGCTGAACATATTCTTCCAGATCAAACTTCATATTGTCGCGCAGATAATCGAAACCAAATTCGTTATTGGTTCCGTAGGTGATATCGCATTGATAGGCATCCTTGCGCGCCACATCGGTAATACCGTGAATAATACAACCGACACTGAGCCCAAGGAACGTATACAACTTACCCATCCACTCGGAGTCACGCCGAGCCAGGTAATCGTTGACGGTAACCACATGGACACCCGTGCCTGGCAACGCGTTAAGATACGTAGCCAAAGTAGCTACGAGGGTTTTACCCTCCCCCGTTTTCATCTCCGCAATCTTACCTTGGTGCAACACCATGCCGCCGATAAGCTGGACATCAAAGTGACGCATCTCAAGAACCCGCCATGCCGCTTCACGCACTACAGCAAATGCCTCGGGGAGTAGATCGTTCAGACTCTCGCCCTGCTCCAGACGTTGACGAAACTCCGGGGTTTTGCCCTGCAACCCGGCATCATCAAGCTGCCGAATCTCTTCTTCAAGGGCATTTATCTTATCTACTGTAGTTTGCATGCGCTTTATTTCACGCTCGTTTTTAGTCCCAAAAATCTTTCTGCTTAAAGAACGGATCATTGCTTTCCCCGCTGGAATTGATTTTAGTCTGCCAGAACCGAAACTGCTTGATAAAAGGCAGAAATATCAGCTAAAAAGGTAATTTCTGTGTATAAAAATAGTTTTCGAACGTACCACAAATCACCCTGAGGCGACAAGTATTAACAGGGCATCCCAATCCATGAAGGCGAATAGACAAAAAAACATCCCCGAAAGTCTTCCCATAAAAAATCCCGTTACGGCTGCACCTAAGAACTAGGCACTTTCGCAACGGGATTGAAGATGAAAATAAAATTTTCAGTTGAGTCGTTGCCGCAGCAGTTGCTTTACTCCTCCACCTCTTCGAGCTTCAACTCGCTGATGGCCAGTTCACGCAACTTGAATTTCTGAATTTTACCACTAGCAGTCATGGGATACTCATCGACAAACTTGATATAGCGCGGAATTTTATAATTCGCGATCTGTCCCCTACAAAAACTGATCACATCTTCCTCGCTCAGGGTGGCGCCGTCTTTCAGCTTTATCGCCGCCATCACTTGTTCCCCAAATTTTCGATCTGGCACCCCGTAAATCTGCACATCGGCGATGGCGGGGTTGGTATACAGAAACTCTTCAATCTCGCGGGGGTAGACGTTCTCACCCCCCCGGATGATCATGTTCTTTATCCGCCCGGTGATCTTGCAGTAGCCGTTTTCATCCATTATGGCCAGGTCGCCGGTATGGAGCCAGTTATCCGCGTCGATGGCCTTAGCCGTAGCCTCCTCCATCTGGTAATACCCCTTCATGACATGATATCCACGGGTGCATAGCTCTCCCTGCTTGCCCGGGGGGAGGGTTGCGCCGGTTTCGATGTCGATAATCTTCACTTCCACGTTGGGCAGGGCGCGCCCCACCGTGGAAACCCGCAGCTCAATGGGGTCGTCGGTTCTGGTCTGGGTAATAACCGGAGAGGCCTCGGTCTGACCGTAGGCAATGGTGATCTCCGAGCAGTTCATATCGCGGATAACCCGCTTCATAACCTCTATGGGACAGGGCGATCCGGCCATAATTCCGGTGCGCAGGCTGCTCAAATCGTAGTGATTAAACGTAGGGTGATCAAGCTCGGCGATAAACATGGTGGGAACCCCGTGCAAGGCGGTGCAACGTTCCGTTTCGACAGCTTGCAAGACCTTCTCTGGGATAAAAACTTCTACCGGTACCATGGTAGTTCCGTGGGTAACTGCGGCCAGTACCCCCAGAACGCAACCGAAGCAATGGAAAAACGGGACCGGGATACACAGGCGATCTTTCTCGGTAAGGAGCATGCATTCGCCAATATTAAACCCGTTATTTACAATGTTGTAATGGGTTAGCATCACCCCTTTGGGAAAGCCGGTGGTTCCCGAAGTGTACTGCATATTGATAACATCGTGGATATCCAGGCTCTGCTTTATTGCAGCAAAATCCGCATCAGAAATCTGCGCCCCGAAGGCTTCAATCTCAGCAAAATTCAACAGTCCTGCAGGGGGCTCTGCTCCAAGATATATGGCATGGCGCAGAAACGGCAGCTTTGCACTCTGCAATGAACCTGCCTCCGCTTGATCCATCTCCGGCACCACGCCGCGCAGGGTCTCAACGTAATCGGTGTCCTTGAATTTATCTACCAGAAACAGGGCGCATGAATCGGACTGCTTGAGCACATATTCAAGCTCAGAAGCCTTGTAGCTGGTATTTACTGTCACCAGAACTGCCCCCATTTTGGCGCTGGCAAACTGCAACACCACCCATTCAGGCACGTTAGTTGCCCAAATGGCAATATGTTCCCCTTTTTTAATCCCCATGCCGAGCAGTCCGCGCGCCACCCGGTCGCACAGGGCATTGAACTCCGCATAGCTGTAACGTAAGCCCCGGTCCGGATACACCAGCGCATCGTTGGCAGGAAAACGCGCCGCCATCTGTTCCAAAATACCGCCCACGGTATAATTTAATAAATCAGCCATGATTTCGAATCTCCTTTGGATATACGTGCACGCGCAGTGTTTAGCCACGCCAAACATCTGTGTATTACCGCTAACAATACGAATTTAAAACGTTTTTTGAATAACATAGAGATGGTAACAGGTCAAACCCAAACTGGAAAAACCCAAGAACCACTCAAAAGGACAGAAGGCTTTATCCGAAGGAGAAGATGGGTGCAGCAGGATAGAAAACAATGCGCTACGAACAAATCAATGTTTGGATTTAACCATAAGGATGCGGCGGCACGCATTTACCAGTACCGAGGAGATGTTACGGCTTTTTGATAACTTACGGATATCTTTCTCTCCCAAGGTAGATAAAAAACGGATCCCCTGATTCAGCGGGGTACGCGGGTGCATAGTCAGGGCTAGGCGGATAGTGTAGTTTTTAAGCCACTCACGGTTAGCTAGGATAAGCCGAATCAACTCATCGTTGGTACTGCGATTCTGGCACAGCGTCAGCACCTCTTTTTCGGTGACACGCGGATTTTTCAACACTGCGCTGCTCACCTGTTTGTTGCTGTCCTTTACCAACAGCGAGCGCCATTCTTTGTCGCCACTCATTGCCAACTTGATTTTATCCCCTACGTTCAGCTCCTGTGCAAGCTGGAGCTTACTGGCAGATTCCATCTGCGCCGCAGTTTCATCTAGGAGCTGTTCCTGCGCTGCATCCAAATCGGCAGCATGGGCAGCAGTAACATCACCTTCACTACGGACCCCCTCCCCTTGTACCCCCGCCTGCTCCAGCAGTTGGACAATGGTGGCCTGCATTTCTGCGGTAACTTGAGGATTCCGCGCCACCGCGTTCAGTTCGCTCGAGGTAAAATGGAAAGGGCTTTGCGGATCAAAAAAGAACTCCAGCACTTCGTAGGAGCAACGCGCAAAAATTGCGCTCCACGCAAATTCAGGAACATTTTGGTTGGGGCGTAACACAATCAAGGTGGGGAGATTGGCGCGACGCGCGCGCAGAATAAACTCAAGGACGCGCAAATCCAGCGCTGGATCACGCAACACAGGCTTCAACGTGGTCACGTTACTTCTGGCGAGCCCTTGCAGCGCCTCCTCGCGCAGGTCTCCAGCGCCGGCGTCCGTATAAAACAGATACCAGAGAATGACCTGATCATGGATGGAGAGGGGCAAACGTTCTGCTACAGCCCGGTGCTTTTCCTCGATGTCGGTATCCGCAGAAATGAGGCGGGCAACCTCGGGGGAGATCCGTAGCTGCCCGCCACTATTTGGAGAAACGCTTTCGGAAGAAGCAATCTCTGGTGAAACGTTCTCAGGAGCAATGTCTTCTAAAAAAACATATGTGCGTGTCACTTCGATGTCAGTCCTCTGCGTTGCGCTCGGCTAAAATCCTAGCCGTCTGGTTTGAAGGTACTTCTTCGTAATGGGAAAACTCCATGGTAAACATCCCCCGGTCAGAAGTCATGGAGCGCAAATCTGGCGCATAACGCAGTACTTCAGACATGGGCACATACGCCCTGAGCGCCTGACTCCCTGCCTGCGGCTCTACCCCAAGCACCTTACCACGCCGGGAGTTTAAATCCCCGATAATGTCACCAACGCAGTCATCCGGCATAATCACTTCCATCTCCATGATGGGTTCGAGCAATACCGGTTTAGCCTGCTCCATCCCTTTCTTGAAAGCCATGGAA
The DNA here is from genome assembly GCA_028685815.1 of Desulfuromonas sp. Taxonomy (GTDB): domain Bacteria; phylum Desulfobacterota; class Desulfuromonadia; order Desulfuromonadales; family Desulfuromonadaceae; genus JAIVHC01. Next base: position 390 of record JAQUDG010000089.1, on the reverse strand, counting down.
CCGGCGATTTTGAACGCCATCTCAGATGAATCGACCGAATGATGCGAGCCGTCGAACAGGGTCGCTCTCACATCCACCACCGGGAAGCCTCCCAGTACGCCAACTTGCATCGCTTCCTGAATCCCTTTGCTTACCGCCGGGATATACTGGCGCGGCACCACTCCGCCGACAACCTTATCTACAAATTCATAGCCGCCACCCGCCTCCAGAGGTTCAAACTCAACCCACACATCTCCGTATTGGCCACGTCCGCCAGACTGTTTTTTGTATTTGCTCTGCAAGCTCGCCTTGCGTCTGATGGTTTCGCGGTAGGGAACCTTGGGCGCACGGAGTTCTACATCTACCCCATATTTGCGCTTGAGTTTTTCTATCGCCACCTCGATGTGCACC
>JAQUDG010000088.1 GCA_028685815.1 Desulfuromonas sp. | reverse complement strand
TTTTTTCCCGCCCCCAAAATTCCCCCCCCCCCCCCCGCCCCATCAACAACGTCACTGCTCCTTATCCACCCTAGACCTGAAAGACCAGTGGCGTTCTGTTTTTGATATAAAATATGGCAAGACTGGAAATGTGTCGCGGACAAGCTATGCTTAGTGACTAGAGGTGAATTGGGTGGTTGGAAGAGTTGAGTTGCTTGTCCCCCCCCCTCCCAGGAAAAATCCACCTGAACAAACCCACACATTCCGGAGGTGTTTTTGAGTAATAATGTGCGCGAGGTGCGGGCAAGGGTACTCCCTTTTTTGGTATTTATGCTGTTTGTTGGAGTAGAAGAGCTCTTGAGGTTTAGTGTCGGGAAGGATTTTTCTGTTCCAGATCAATTGCTGCTTTTTCTATATCCGGTGAAGGCGGGGATTGTTGCCATCCTGCTTTTAATGCTGTGGCCAAATTATCGCGAATTCCGCTTTGGCGATATTCTGCAGTGGCAGAGCACCTTGCTCAGTACCCTAATCGGGCTTTTTATTTTTTGGCTGTGGATTCAAATGACGGCAGAATTTGCCACCGTTGGAGAATCTGCGGGGCTCAATGTTGAGGCATATCAGGAAGGTTTTGTACGTAATACGATGATCGGAGTTCGTCTTTGCGGGGCGGTTCTGGTGGTGCCGCTTATGGAAGAGCTTTTTTGGCGTTCTTTTCTAATCCGTTATCTGGTCAAAAAAGAGTTCATGCAGGTCTCGATTGGGATGTTTACCTGGTTTTCGTTTTTAGCTACCGCGGTACTCTTTGGTTTAGAGCACAATCTATATCTCGCCGGCATCTGCGCAGGGATTCTGTTTAATCTGGTGCTGTATCGGACGCGGAGTATTTTTCAATGTGTTTTGAGTCATGCGGTAGCAAATTTAGCGTTAGGAATTTATGTGCTTAATAGCGGGAATTGGCATTTCTGGTAATTAAACGTTCAACATCGCGGCTGTCTTTTGGGAATTACCCTCAAGCATCAGCGTATTTACGCTTTTCAGGGCCGAAATAAAATCGTTTCCCATCATTCGGGCGCCGAATTGGATCATGGCCAACAATAGCCCAGCCCGAAGTGCGCAGAAATTTCTTAATTCTGCCTGCAAGGAGATTGTTATCCAAAACTGTCGGACTCACATAGTCAAAATTGCCATCGGAGTACTGTACGCGCACCATCATATGCTCGCTCCTCTTTTTCAATTGAAGTTACCTTCCAATGTAAGGGTATAAACGATTCATATGCAGAAGTAATGCCGGATAGAGTAATATGGGTTAGTTTTTTATTCAAGTACTTGTTTTTTAACGCTAAGCTTTCCTTGCTCCAACGTTATGGCCGAGCTTTATGAGTTTAAGATGTAAACATCTTCGCCATTAATGTCGGAAAACTTTACCGCTTTGCGCGAATTCGCCAGATGTTTAAGCTTTGTTGGCACTGCCATGGATACTGTCAGGCAGGTTTTTGGTGATTTATTTTTTGGATAGAGGGTAATGATTGATTATCATTGTCATATTCTCCCCAGAATTGATGACGGGAGTAAAACGCTAGAAGACTCTTTAGCAATGGCGCGGCAGTTGGTTATTGCGGGATTTCGGCACGTTTATTGTACACCCCACTGTATTACCGGATTATATGATCTGCCAGTGAGTCAGATATCTGCTTCGGTAGTACAACTGCAGCAAGCAGTTACAGACTCAGGTATTCCGTTATTGCTTGAGGCGGGAATGGAGTACTATTCGGATGGTTTTTTCTTTGACCGTCTGCGTGATCCCATGCTTCTCGGAGATTCCAACCTCCTTTTATTTGAACTTCCGTCCTCAGGAGATGCTGAGTTGTTGCCTGAGGCTGTTTCCAGGATATTAAGTCATGGCTTGACTCCAGTTCTGGCCCATCCTGAGCGCTATTTTGCGTCTAGTCGGAATAGGGGGTCTGCACGTTTAGCCCGTCGTCTCCGCCGAGAACTGTGGTTTGAGCGTGAAATATCTCTACCCACTTTGCTATTACAGGCTCTGGATATGGGATGCCTGCTGCAGGCGGACTTGGGTAGTTTTAATGGGACTTATGGCAAGCACACGGAAACCTTTGCTTGGTTGTTACAAGACAGGGGCTTGTATACCTATTATGGCAGCGATGGCCATAGTCCAGCACATTTGGAAAGGGTTCTACGCGACAATAAAGCGCTGCTTAATTTAGAAATAGCAATAAAAGTCATCCACAGCACTTGAAAGGTTCATTCTATGGTTTAGTCTTTGTGTGTTCGCAAGATGACGCTTCGGTCCGAAGCTCGACCAATTACGCAAGCCGGTTTATGCGCCGGGTGCTAAAAAAGGATGAATCCATGGCTATGACGACAGTAGAGAAAATCCGTTCAGGAAAAAGTAAGGTTGCAGTAGTTGGGATGGGATATGTTGGCTTACCGCTGGCGGTTGCGTTTGGCAAATGCTGTGGCGTTGTCGGCTTTGATATCGACGCGCATAAAATTGAGCAGCTCAAAGGTGGCAATGATGCGACCGGTGAAGTCAGTTCAGCAGATTTAAGTGCTAGTCCGGTTGAGTTCACCGCCGACCCCTCAACCCTTAAGCAGGCATCATTTATCATTGTCACTGTCCCAACTCCGATCGACATCAATAAAAATCCTGATCTTGGCCCGGTGCGTTCGGCTTCTGCGACAGTGGGTAAATATTTGCAGCCAGGTTCGATTGTGGTCTACGAATCTACCGTGTATCCCGGTGTCACAGAAGATATCTGTATCCCTTTGCTTGAAGAACATTCCGGTCTTATTTGCGGTAAGGACTTTACGGTCGGTTATTCACCGGAAAGGATTAATCCCGGAGACAAAGTTCACACCGTAGATAAAATTGTAAAAGTGGTTTCCGGTCAGGATGCAGCCACCTTGGATACGGTGGCAGGGGTTTATGAGATGGTTATTAGCGCCGGAGTGCACCGAGCCAGTTCCATCAAGGTAGCAGAGGCAGCTAAGGTCATTGAGAATACGCAGAGAGATCTGAATATTGCCCTGATGAACGAGTTATCTATAATATTTGGCAAGTTGAATATTTCTACCCGTGATGTTTTGGCGGCGGCGGGAACAAAGTGGAACTTTCTCCCCTTTACTCCAGGCTTGGTGGGTGGGCACTGTATCGGTGTTGATCCTTACTACCTCACCCACAAAGCCGAAGAAATTGGGTATAACCCGCAGGTAATTCTTGCCGGACGTCGGATTAATGACGGCATGGGCAAGTATGTTGCTGAGAATACGGTGAAAAATATGATCCGTGCGGGGAAAACCATCAAGAAGAGCCGTGTTCTGGTGCTTGGTCTTACTTTTAAAGAGAATGTCCCGGATATACGCAATACGAGGGTGATTGACGTGGTTAAAGAGTTGCAGGAATACGATATAGACGTGACAGTCAATGATCCTGTGGCAGACCCGCACGAGGCGCTCAGAGAGTACGGTTTAGAGCTCACTCCCCTGGAGAAGGTCGGACAGGTTGATGCTATCGTCATGGCTGTGGGGCACGCTGTTTTTAAGTCTTTGTCGCTGCGCGAACTTAAAGGGTTGTGCAGATCGGAAAATGGGCAGCCTGTCTTGGTTGATGTAAAAGGATGTGTCGATGCGCAAGAGGCTACAAGAGCTGGTTTTGTCTACTGGTCGCTGTAACTCGCGTCGTAGTTAGGTGCTGTAGTTAGGTGTTATCACGGGGCTCCGGAGTTGCACGTGAACTCCGGGTGGAAGAATTCCAGAGAAGGTCTGTGCTCGGTGGTATGCCACGCTAAGGGCTCGAAGTGTGTTTGATGTGAGCTTGATGTGCTTGCGTAGACATCAGTATTAGTAGGGTGATATTTTCGTAGGGGAAGCATGGTTTATGTCAGCAACATACGATGCATTGAAGAATGAACTGCGGCAGAAACAGAAGATATGGCTGATCACCGGTTGTGCTGGTTTTATTGGGTCTAGCTTGCTTGAGGCGCTATTGAAGTTGGATCAGCGGGTTATCGGGTTGGATAATTTTTCCACCGGATATCGGCATAATTTAACCGCAGTAGAAAATAATGTTTCGGCCAAGCAGTGGCAGAACTTTACCTTTGAGGAAGGGGACATCTGCGATCTTTCACTGTGTGAGCGCCTTTGTTGCGGGGTGGATTATGTGCTCCATCAGGCGGCATTAGGCTCTGTGCCGCGTTCCATAAAGGACCCCATTTCCACTAACCGGAATAATATAGACGGTTTTCTCAATATCCTTTCCGCAGCGCGGCACTCTGAGGTTAAAAGTTTTACCTATGCTTCATCCAGCGCTGTTTACGGTGACCATATTGCCCTGCCTAAAACCGAAGATGCGACAGGGCACCTCCTGTCTCCATACGCGGTTACCAAGTATGTGAATGAGCTGTATGCCGAAGTTTTTGCGCTGAACTATGGCTTTGCTTCGGTTGGACTACGCTATTTCAACGTGTTCGGTCCTCGGCAGGACCCGAATGGTTCGTATGCGGCGGTTATCCCTCGCTGGATAGCGGCCATGCTTCACGGCGAGTCAACGTATATAAATGGCGATGGTAAAACCAGCCGGGATTTTTGTTATATCGATAATGTAGTTCAAGCTAACCTGCTCGCTGCGAGCGCGGCTAATGAGGCAAAAAACCAGGTCTACAATATCGCCCTAGGGGACCGAACTACCTTGATTGAGCTTTTTGCTGACATAAAAGCGGCGATAAACCAAAGCGGTTTTTCTTATGCACACGTCCCGATTTTCGCGGATTTTCGCGCTGGCGATGTCCGTCACTCTAAGGCTGATATTGCTAAAGCCAAGCGTTTACTGCATTACGCTCCCGACTGGCGTGTGCATGAGGGTATCGGGCAAACGGTTTCTTGGTATATCAGTCAGCATCAGGGATGATTTGCTGCATGAGGAGTGAAACAAGAAGGGCGGAAATGTTTTCAGGCGCTTGTTTATGTCATTGCATTCGTGGTCGCCATATTAATCACTACCTAATTATGCGTGTGATTTAAACGCGCCAGAGTAGGCCTTATATGATCGCGTCTTTAATCGCGGAAGAATTTTCTAGAAATATCGGGCTTTTAAGCGAAGCTGAACAAACCAAGCTTCTTAAGGCACATGTTGCTGTAGTTGGTGCTGGGGGCGTGGGTGGGCTACATATTCTGACATTGGCACGCCTTGGAGTAGGCAACTTTACCATTGCTGATCCTGATGTTTTTGAGCCCGCCAATGTTAGTCGTCAGTTTGGTGCTTCACAACAAAGCTATGGCCGCAACAAGGCGGAGGTTCTCGCCCAGATGGTGCAGGATATCAACCCTGAAGCCAACGTTATGGTTTTTAGTGAAAGGGTCACGAGGGAAAATGTCGCAGCCTTTTTTACTGGGGCTGAAGTTTTGGTAGATGGGATCGATTTTTTCGAATTTGAAATCAGGCGCATGCTTTTTTATGAAGCCAAAGCGCGCGGATTGTATGCTGTCACCAGCGCCCCGCTGGGATTTGGTGGAACTTTGCAGGTGTTCGCTCCTGACGGCATGGACTTCGATACCTATTTTGGGACCTCTGTTGATTTTACCCTAGAGAAAAATCTGGCTTGCTTTGCTGCTGGTCTGGCTCCGAGCCCATATCATATAAAATATATGGATCTGAACAAGGTGGATGTTAAGAACAAAAAAGGGCCTGCAGTGGCTCCGGCATGTACTTTAGCAGCTTCATTGCTGACCACCGAGGTGGTCAAAATTCTAACTGGCAGTTGTCCAGTGCGTGCGGTTCCGCATTATATCCAAATTGACCTCTATCGGCGCAAACTGAAAAAAGGTTATCTATGGTTGGGTGGGAGAAACCCGCTTCAGCGTCTTAAAGCTTGGTTGATCTACCGAGAGTTTAAAAAAAGGATGGTTTAAACAGTTATGCGAAGATTTGTGTATCCTACGTTGAGCATATTGTTTTTATTGCTACTTCCCCTTTCTGCGCTGGCTTTGCCCGTAACGCAGGAGGTAATACCCCTGACCCCGGAAGAGGTAGCGCGCAACGTGTACCATCGGGATATAGGTCAGGATATGCGGATGACTGGTGCCATGGAGCTTACCAGCAAGAGTGGGCATGTTCGCAAGCGAGAATTGACTACGTACCGTAAAGATACCCCGGCCGAACGGCAGGTGATGATTCGTTTCACCTCACCAGCAGATATTGATGGTACTGCTTTTTGGGTTATAGAAGATACATCAGACAACAGCACGCGTCAGCAGTTGTATCTTCCAGCGCTCAAACGTACGCGCCGCATAGTAGCGGCCCAACAGGGGCGTAGTTTTGTGAATTCTGATTTCACCTACGAAGATATGCAGCGTCATCCTGTGGAGGAGTGGATATACACCTTAGAGGAGTCCCAGTTCATTTTGGGACGTGAGTGCTATGTGTTGCATAGCATCCCTAGGCCAGGAACAGATACCCAATATCAGAAGGCGATCTCCTGGATCGATAGGGATACATTTACCCCTCTAAAAATAGAATTTTGGGACCTTAAAGGGGAGCCGTTTAAAACCTATACGGTGCAGAAATTTGAAATTATAGACGGCATTGCAACGGAGCTTGAAACCCTGATGGAGAATCATCGGGATCAGCATAAAACCCGGTTGAGCACAGCTAGCATAGAGTATAATCGTGGATTACCTGACCATTTATTCACTAAAAGAGCACTGGAAGGGGAGTATTGAGGTAGAAAAGTGAGGTAGAAAGGCTGCGCCTTACCCAAGATATGCACCTAAACTGTTCTCGGAGTTCTGAAGCGATGATGAGATGCGTTACGCGTACATACACCTGGCTGTTTTTGTACTGCGCTGTGCTGTTGTATTTTGGGTGTGCAGGCGCAGTTTTCGCGGATGCTACCCACGTTCAAGCCTATTCTCAAGCCCAATCCTACACTGCAGATACAGCAGTGCCGACGCCTGTCGCAAGCTCGCGCGCGTCCTTTTCACCTGAGTCCATTCTTTCAGCGGATATATCTAGTTGGGGTAGGCTGTTTGGCTACACCGCGAAGGATATACACCGGCAGTTGGATGAAGACGATGACCTGAGCAGGCTGCAGGCGCGGTTGGGGATTGATATGGATAAACGCTTGCCCAACCATAAGCTCAGTGTACGGGTGTCACTTGAGGCAGATCGGCTCTTTTATGCAGCGGACGAAGCTGACAAGGATACCGATATTATCCTGCATGAAACCTACATGCTGCTAAGCGGTCCACGCTGGGACTTCTCTCTCGGGAAGCAGCGGGTGCGCTGGGGCAAAAGTGATCAACTCTCCCCTCTCGATAGCATCAATCCTGAAGATATGCGCCAGTTTATCACCATCGATTTAGAAGAGCGTATGGATCCCTCATGGTTGGCGCGGGTGCGCACCCACGGCCAGCGTTTTTCTGTTGAAGCGATAGTTAGTCCCTGGTTTAAGGAAGCACAGATTGATTATTTCGATTCAAACTGGGCCCTGTATCGGAACCTGCGCCAGTCTATTCTGAATCATCCCGGCCTACCTCAAGCGGCTAAAGACTACACTTCTGCCCTGCGTGTGCATGAAAAAAAACCCTCAAATTCACTCGAAAATATGTCTGGAGCGCTACGGTTGTTGTGGCAGGGTGAGCAAACTGACTTTGCTTTGAGTCATCACTATGGCTGGGAGACCTTGCCATATATATCCAGTTTTCCGGTTAAAAATATTGCGTTTGATGGTGATCCGAGTACCGATCCTGGAGCGCTGCTGGGTGCAGCGATATTGACTGACACCGCGATTGAAGCGCGGTTTAAACGTCAGAAAATTACTGGATTCGAGTGGGAAACAGTCATAGATCCCATCGGATTTCGCGGGGAGCTGGCTTACATCGATAAAGTCTCATTTTTATCCGCAGACCTCACCTCTATTCGCCGCACCGCAGGGCATCTAGTCACAGGTGTCGACTATATCTCTGCCAGTGAGTGGTACTTCAATCTACAGGCATCCTGGTACCATATTTTTGACTATGACGGTAAGATCCTGTATTTCGAGCGTGATAATGTCTCCCTTCTGGGGGTGATCAGCAAGCCGGTCTGGCGTGGTAATCTAGAGTTTGCTACTAGGTTTAATTATACGCTTACCGACGCAAGCTACTATGTTCAGCCCAACATGACCCTGAATTACTTTACCAATATAGAATGTGAAATAGGTTTGAATATTTTCGGTGGGGCAGGGGATACAATATTTGGCTCCCATGACCATGCAGACCAGGCGTACGCACAAATAATTGTACACTGGTGATGAGAGTGAACATAACGAAGTTGCAGGCACTGATGTTACAGGGAGCATAATATGATCCGCAATGCTGTTGATAAGAATGTCCAAGCCATCTTCAGGCATCCTCGAACTTACTTAGCTGCCCTGGCGTTGCTGACGCTATTTTTCGGCTATTTTTACGCCACCTTACAGACTGAAACCTCGGTTGAGTCTCTAATTATAGAAGATGACCCGGATCGACGTTTTTACGAGAGGTTCAAGGAACAGTTTGGCGAAGATGAGTTTCTGGTCGTAGGGTTTCAGCATGAAGACCTGTTCAGCCCTGAAACTCTGGCGCTGATAAAGCAGCAAACCGACAGGCTAGAGCAGATTGAAGAGGTAAAAGAAGTAGTATCGCTGAGCAATGTAGAAAATATTATCGGCACAGATTTAGATTTTATTGTGGAACCACTGGTTGATGAGCTTCCCCAGAACAGCGCAGAAAGTAGCTTGATTCAGCAGCAGGCAACGGCGAATCCACTGATTCACGACAACCTTTTTTCCAATAAAACCAGCTCATCGTTGTTTCTGATCAGGACGAAACCACATCCAGACGACGAAGGCTATAATGCGCGTTTGGTTGCTAAAGTAAGAGATATCTTTTCTGCAGAGGAAGGGGCGCACAATATCTCTTACCATATAGCGGGTTGGCTTGTTACCGATGTAAGTATGAGTGAATTCATGGCCCGCGATATGATGTTCTTCATGCCGCTGACTTTTGGCATTATAGCGCTGTTTTTGTGGGTGTTTTTGCGCAACCTTACCGCGGTGGCCATTTCCTTGCTGACCGTGCTTGTATCGCTGGTATGGGCGATGGCCCTGCTTAATCTAATCGGTGGTGCCATGGGCCCCATGACCTCAATTCTCGCTCCGCTTATTATGGCGTTGATTGTGGCCGATGCGGTCCATATCTTTCAATATTTTCTCACCTCAACAGATGCTTCCAGCAGCCCGGTCGCCAGAATACAAGATACGTTTAAGCACCTGAGTATCCCCTGCTTTCTCACCAGCCTTACTACCGCGCTGGGTTTTGCTTCCCTGACCCTTAGCGATATTCCTCCAATCAAGCATTTGGGCTTAGCGGCTGCGGGGGGGATGATGTTTGAATTTGTGCTGGTTATTACCTTAATTCCGCTGTGTGTGTACGCTTTGCGCAACAAGCCTGGGCTGTGGCTAAGGAAGGAACAGGGAGCTTCGGGAGCTTCTTCATCCATATATCACTCTTTAGACAGGGTTTTGTACTGGTGGAGCCTGAAGGTAGGTGATTACCGTAAAATCATTATCGTGTGTGCCCTGCTGGTGACCGGCCTTTCGCTGTATTCTTTGACCCAAGTTCAAGTAGAAACCAATTTAATCGACTATTTCAAGCAGGGCACTCAAGTACGCACCGATGCTAACTTTTTCGACGATAATCTTGGTGGAGCCACAACCCTGGAGGTGTCCATAAAGGCGGCCGAGTTGGACTATTTCAAGCGCCCTGAAGCCTTGGAGATGATTGGAGCCATAGAGGCATATGTCAACAACTGGCCTTTTGTCACCAAATCAACCAACATTACCTCTTTTTTACAGCAAATGAATGCTGCATTTCATAACAATAGTCCTGAGTTTTATAAAAACCCGCAGGATCGAAATCTGATAGCACAGTATCTGCTGTTGTACGATGGAGATGAGCTGGCTTATTTTGTTAATGACGACTACAACTGGGCACGCCTGTCGTTCAGGGTGAATGAGCACAGCTCCAGTATTTTGGAAGAAAAGATAGCGACGCTAAAGCAATACTTGGCCCAGAATTTTCAGCAGGAAGAGGTAGAGTTCAATCTTACCGGCAAAACCTATCTGGTCACGAAATTGGTAAAAAGCATTATCTATGGCCAGATCGAAAGTTTAACCTTTGCGCTGATCACCATCTCAGTCGTGCTTTTCTGGGTGTTTAAATCCATCCGTATAGGTGCGTTGTCCATGATTCCTAACCTGTTCCCGATCATTATCAATTTTGGCATCATGGGGCTGTTTAATATCCCGCTAAATACCGCCACCGCAATAATCTCGGCTCTAGCCATCGGGATAGCCGTCGATGACACCATTCACTATCTTGACCATTATCAGGCTGCCCGTAAGGCTGGATTTTCCATCAATGACGCCCTTATAAGCAGTATCAGGAAAAAAGGGGGCGCTATTGTTACAACCTCGGTTATTTTAACGTGCGGATTTGTGATTTTGTGTTTCTCAAGTTTTGTCCCCACCATTCAATTCGGGATGCTTTGCTCGATTATTATGCTCACAGCTCTGGTGGGCGATTTAGTTGTGTTACCGGCTATCCTTTCTGTAGCGGCGCATTGGCGCAAGAGTTGAGCTTGATACGGACTTATATTGAAAGGGCAAAATAATCTGCCCTGAATAAAAAATAGTAACACTCCCCCTGTTTTTTTGGCCTATCTTGCGAAATAGGGGGGAGTGTTACTAATTGAATGCTAGTAACTTATATTTAATCTACAGGTTTAAGTCGAAACTAAAGTATAAAGTCAAGATCGGTAAGTTCTGTCACTCCTTGCAGTTCTATCAAGGTATCGCTGTTCTGAATCCCCTCTACTTCATCGCTGCGAAACACAAAAAGGCTCCCACCTTCAACAAAGGCTGCTACTTTACCAAGCTCTGAAGCAATTAGCGCAGTTTCCCCGACCTTGTAATCCAGCAAAAACTCTGCCTCTGCAGGCGGGTTGCTAAACTCAATGATTCCATTTTGGATAATGTAGCTCGCTGTTGTTACATCACTTACGATTACCGATTCATTACCGAGGGAAAGAAAGTCTTTGGTTATATCGTTTTGCCTCAGCTGGAAATGGAGAACTGACCCTGTTGAGTTAGCGAGTTAAAAGTTCCCTTGGATGTTGGTACCAGATGGAGTGCGGGACGATGCTTTTCCTCCAAGCGTTTTTGTTTGCGTGCCT
>JAQUDG010000087.1 GCA_028685815.1 Desulfuromonas sp. | reverse complement strand
CCAGCGGCTTGGAGTATCCGTGCGAGGATCAGCACCGTAACACTATCGGCCAAACCACACAGCACCGAGGCCCCCACAAACACAGCAATTCCCCCCAGCAATGGAGGGCGGCGGCCGAAACGATCCGACAGGGGCCCATAGATAAGCAAAAAAAGACAGTAACTGAAAAAGAACCCGATTAGGGTGAAGTTAATCACCATCAGAGGTTGATCCCAATGCTGCTGTAGCATGGGAATAGCAGGCAGATACATGTCTGTAGCCAGCGGCGGAAAGGCCGTCAGGAGGACAAGGAGAAGAAATATTTGCGCCTTACTCATAGTATTTTATTCAATGTGCTCCCTCTTTATGTTCACGATTTGCATAAAGCCTTTAAAATGAACAGTACTGCTTAGTCGATAGATTGCCGACATACGAACTCAACATACCACCTTTCAAGTGCGCCGTTTCACCCCGCGCTGCGGGGGAGCAGTCGTTGGATCATCGGGCCAAGGGTGCTTGGGATAACGCCCCTTGAGTTCCTTTTTAACCTCGGTGTAGGTGTTGGCCCAGAAACTCTCCAAGTCAGTGGTGGTCTGAATAGGTCGCCGGGCGGGGGAAAGCAAGTCAATGAGCACTGGAACACGTCCGTTTCCAACGGTTGGTGTATGCCGCAAACCGAACATCTCTTGCAGTTTTACCGCCAGACGCGGCTGGTTAAACTCGGCAGAACTGGCTGAATCTCCATTGGCGTTGGGGCCACAATCAATAGCCCCATAGTCGATCCGTACCTTGGAGCCACTCGGCACCTGGAATCGCTCTGGAGCCATGGAATCAAGCTGACGCTGCTGCTCCCAGCTCAACATACTTTGCAGCGCTGCTACCAGATCTACCTGCTTGAGCGCAGCCAAACTGGTCACGCCGGTCAGAAACGGAGCGAGCCAATCTTCCAGGTGCGTCAACATCTCCGTCTGTTCCACCGCTGGCCAGTCCGCTACCAGATTGTGGCGGGCGACAAAACGGATGCGCGCATACAACTGCGTACTCGTAGCCGTCCACGTTAAGACCTCGAGTCCGCGCGCCCGAATCTGTTCGAGCAAAAGCTGTAGGGCGCGGTTGGCATCCAGCCGGACAGGTTCCTGTTGCAGGATCAGACTCCCGAGACGCCTGCAACGCCGCGCCGTCACCCGCGCACCGATGCTATCCCATATGGTTTCGGTTTCGACCCTGATATCTGCTTCAAATATCTGTCTTATCTGCTCCAACTCCATCGCAAAGCCCATGCGTATCAGTGCTTCAGCTCCTTGAGCATACTCGAGTTCCGGCACGACCAACCACTCCGCCGCCACTACGCGCGTGCGCGGCGCGAGGCACGCTCCCTTGCCGCTGCGCAGCAGGTAGCGCTCGCGGCTTCCTTCACGCCGTTGTGCGATTCGATCGGGATACGCATACAGCAGCAGGCTACTAATCTGTGCCGCTGCGGCGCTATTCAGAGCAAAAGCCGTCTTTGCGGTTATGCCGAGACGCTGCCGCAACATCTCCAAGTTGCGATTCGCCTGCCACCAAGGGCTGCGCCCATCTTGCGCTGCTGGTGTCGAAACCAGCGGGGGACGCCATTGTTCCAAAAGGTCAAACAGATCACCAGAGTTGTATCCCTCCGCACCCGTCCCTTCTCCATGACGAAATAGATGCGGCGCATCCAGGATGGTGGCCATCCGACATGCAAGTTCCTGCTCGGACGGATCAACCGCTGCCACCACCATCCGCGCTAGGCGCGGATGGAGAGGCAGAGCCACCATTTTTCGCCCTACTGGAGTTAACCGCCACTCGCGGTCCAGCGCGCCAAGTTCGCGCAGCAACGTAAAGGCCGCCACCATATGCGCCGCTGGCGGGTTATCTATCCAGCGCAGGGTTTCGGGTTCCTGCACCCCCCAAGCCACCAACTCCAGCGCCAGCGGGCTCAAGTCAGTACGCATAACTTCTGGAATCTGATGCAAAACAAGGCTGTGCTGTAGGCTCTCACCCCAGAGGCGATAACAAAAACCCGACCTCTGCCGTCCAGCGCGTCCGGCACGCTGGGTCGCACTCGACTGAGCTATGCGGCGGATTAGTAGCCGCTCCATGCCCCGCGCTGGGTCGAACTCCAACTGGCGCTCAAGACCACTATCCACCACCACCCCGACCCCATCAATAGTGAGACTGGTCTCTGCAATATTGGTCGCCAATACCACCTTCCGTTTTTGCCCCGACTCTAGCGCCTGGCACTGCTGCGCAAACGGTAGCGCCCCATACAGAGGCAGAACCTGCAGTTCCTTCGCCCATGCCTGCTGCTTTAATGTCGTCGCGCACCGGTTAATCTCCCCCGCGCCGGGGAGAAATACCAGGATATCTCCAGGATGCTGCAACCCCTCACGTACGGCGCTACACACCTGCTGGGGAAGGGGGGTAGCATCCGCCTCGCGGTAAAATACACTGACCGGGTAGCTACGCCCTGCGCTATGCAACACCGGGCATTGATCTAGGCGCTGCGCTAGCTGCTCGGTATCCAGGGTGGCAGACATCAACAGCAGGCGTAGATCTGGGCGCAGGCTCTGCTGCACATCCAAGCTCAGAGCCAGACCTAAGTCACTGTGGATGTTGCGCTCGTGAAATTCATCAAAGATAATCAGCCCAACATTTCTGAGTTCCGGATCATGCTGCAGTCGCCGCGTTAACACCCCTTCGGTAACAACCTCGATGCGGGTAGCCGCAGTAACAGCACGCTCGTAACGGATCGTATAACCTATGGTCTGCCCTGGTTTTTCTCCCAACATTCCACTCATGTAGCGCGCCGCATGGACGGCTGCCAACCGCCTCGGTTCCAGCAGCAGAATCTTTTTCTCCCCTAGCCATGCTTCATGCAACAGCGCCAGTGGCACCCGCGTGGTTTTTCCCGCACCGGGTTCCGCCTGCAGTACCGCACAGGAATTATGGGCCAATGCATGGCGCAGTGGCTGAATAATTTCATCAATAGGGAGAGATTTCACACCAGATAATTACCTCTTAAAAGATCAAAAACGTAACCAGCCCGCCTTTATTGGCTTCGCAACGGGGATATATTCAAGTTTGTAGGAAACAACATGGGGATGGTAGCAAATAAATGCTAGCAGAAGCTATGCAGTATCAGCTGGCGCTACAACGAGGATAATGTTTGAGATGGCTCGGATCACAAGGCAAAGGGCAGATCCTACGCTTTTTTTCACGTAGAGTCCGCCCTTTAAGTAAATGCCTGTAAGTTATCTTGTGCGCTAGACTTTCTTCAGGAACTCCAACAAGCGTGCATTGAAAAACTCTGGGTTTTCCAGATTGCTCATATGTGCTGCCTTTGGCACCACATGCAGCTCCGAACCCTTAATCTGTTCATGCATAACACGTGCAGTATCCGGAGTGGTGAGGGCATCTTCCTCCCCCACTAGAATCAATGTAGGAATGGAAATATTTCGCAGAGATTCCGTGGTATCGGTGCGCCCTGCCATGGCGATAAGATTGCCAGCTATAGCGAGTGGATTGTTCGCGCTGATCAAGTCCTTGATTAAACCGACCGCAGCCACATCATTCTGTATTGACGCTTTGGTAAAAACAGCCCCGACGAAACCTGCGGCAAATGCTGCAGCCCCATCCTGTTTGACCGCTTTCGCCCCAACCGCCCGCTTTATCTTAGCAGCATTATCATCCGCCTTGCTCTGGGTATCACACAAGACCACCCCCAGAAAACGCTCCGGGTTCCGTTCCAACGCGCGCAGGGCGATATATCCACCCATGGAGAGCCCCACCACAATTGCCTGATCGATCTCCAGATAGTCGAGCATGGCAATCAAATCATCCACATGCCCCTCTAAAGTGTACTGTCCATCCCCTAGATCACTGCTGCCCAAACCGCGAAAATCATACGCAACATGGTGGAAATCTCTGTCCAGCATTTTTAGCTGATCTTTCCAAATGGCGCTACTGAAAGGAAACCCGTGAATAAAAACAACGGAAGTCGCTGCAGGATTACCACCCTCTGTATAGTAGATTTTAGTTCCGTTTACTTTAGCCTGCATAATCTCTCCCCTAGCTGCGTAGTGTTAATAAGTTAGATCCTATAAGGATCTTACCTTCTAAATGCAAATCATATCACAAGAATACTTAATGACAACTAGCGTTCACTGCCACCAAGTCAATGAGCAAACAGTCGCCGTAGCGTGGCCGTAGGCAGCTCCTCCGGAGCTACGCTCATAATATTCTCGTAATATTCTAACGTAGCAAACAAGCCTTCCATGGTCCTCTCTGTAATATGTGCATGCACGTCATTATAGGAGATATGGTTACTCTTACTCTCCAACTTGAACACCTGCACGAAATTACAAAAATCTTGGTATAAACCTGCCTCTACCATCTTGCGCCGTACCAGCGAGGAGATCTCTAACTTAATTACAGCGTACGCACGGTCGCGCACATAAGTGGTAGCGGCATTATTGTCCCCTCTGAGCACTTCTATACCAAAAGGGAAGTCTAGCTGTTGAACAGCAGCGTAAAATGTCGGTGCAGCGGCTGAAGAGGCCATTTCGGCCACTGTATTCATCTGTTTTTCTAGCAGTTTTAGGTTGTCCCATACTTGAACATTACATGAGCCGGATGCTATAGAGCTAATTCCCAGAGGAAAAACGATGCTTAACTTCGCATTACTAGAAAATCCCCCCTCGTTACCGCACTTTCTAAGGCTTTGGTCTATGGCTAAACAAAGAGCTTCCTTAAGTCCTGCCGCTACCGTACCCTCATCCATTGCAACCCCATCTGCATCGACGGTTAAGCCTGTCAGGGAGCGATTTGGAACCTTATTGGCATAGGCTTGCGTAACAATGGGAAAAACCCAGCACAACAGCGCAAACAAAACAATCGAGGCAAATTTTTTAGCGCTTTCGGCTTTCATTTTTTTCTCCTTGCTACACAAATCAGGGCCGCTACCAGCGCGCGTTCTCACATCAATAAATTGGGAACATACCTGCCCTGGATAATGGACACAGATTTAAACCCTTCACCGTCCTGCCTTGCGTCTGAAGGTAATACTTTCGCCCCCTACTCCCCAATTATCGGTCTCAACCTCTTCTATAACAACCACCGTAGTCGCAGGGTTTTTCCCCAACACATCCACCAATAACTGGGTCGCGCCAGCGATCAACTGCGCCTTTTGTTCTGGCGTTGCACCCTCTTTGGTAATTTTTATATTTACGAATGGCATACACGTTCTCCTGGTTGTTTTCCCGATTGTTTTCCTAATTTAGGCATTATTTTTCTACTTTCTCCAGCTCGTGTTTGCGATCCTTATTTAGATCAGCCTTGGCGAACGCTGAAGAGGTGGGCAAGTGCAGCACAAAACGCTGCAAGGTATCAATCTGGACGCTCGCCTCGCAGACACTGAAGTCAAGTACGTGTCCACCCGCATTGCGCTCTGCAGTGAGAAAGTGGAGATGATATCCGGGTACGTTGACTCCTTGGACGAATGAAGGGCAATAAAACCCTATCAGCACCCCGTCAACATCATCAAACTCGAACACCGGCTGCTCCTTCACCACCTCAACCAGAGGGCGATAGGGTTTATGCTGCGCCGGCACGCTGCGGGTGCGCATCTTGGCAAAGCGCCCTTCAATCAAAATCGCATGAAAGTAGTTTGGGGCTAAATACTGCTCCAACCAGGCGGGAAGTTTTTCGAAATCCAGCCCCGCAGGCAACGCCAAATGCTGATCTGGCACGAAGGTGGTTACCGAGGCAAAGGGGGTAGTGTCGGTATCCGCCACCTCCAGCGCACGTCCATCGGACTGCACACGGTACACGCTGCCCTTGTAGACCACCATCTCGCCGTCGAGCGCATCGAAGGTGCCGATACCGAAGTCGCCAGCATTCTTGAGCTGCGTCATACTTATTTCGCCGGCGTAGAGGCCCCCAAGCAAGGCATCAATGGTGGAAAACTGGGTCAGGGTATCGCGCTGGGCGTGGGCCGGAGTGCACCAGACGCAAACACCCACAATGATCCCTGTTAAAGCTGTGAATATCTGTTTTCTCAAGGTGTTTCCCCTTTATGAATCCAATTTTTTTATCATGGTGACGATATTTTGCTCATCCACCCGTGCATAGCTCCACTGATCCAGATTGCTGCGGATAAAATGGAGCCCCAATCCACCAATGCCACGTTCCTCCAAGGGCAGATTGATGTCCGGTTCTGCGGCGATAGTGGGGTCGAAGGGGATACCGGAATCACGCACTTCAATACGGAGTTCTTCAGCATTTTTCCACAGGCGTAACTCGATTTCGTGAGTCTCACCTTCTGGATAGGCGTAGCTCATCACATTCACCAACCACTCCTCCAGAATCAGGTTCAGTTTAGTTACGAGTGAATCTGACCAGCCAAGTTTGCGCTTGAGGTCTTCAAGCCACGCCACCATACGGGGCAGCTCTGTCCGGTGGCTCTTCAGCACCAATCGAGAGGTTGGAGAGCTCTCCGCTACCGCTCCGCCACTCGGTTGCGCATATGACATACACAGCATGGTGATGTCGTCAGACTGATCCGCGCCGGCGGCAAAGCGTTTCAGCTCTTTCCCTACCCGATTAATACTGGCTTCGGCGGTCTCTGTGCAGCAGTGCGCCAACAGCTCAAGCATCCGCTCTTCACCAAATAGTTGCAGATCCGGATCCATCGCTTCGTTCACCCCATCGGTATACAGAAACAGTTTTTCTCCAGGCTCAAGGGTAATCCTCCGGTTGCAATACTCGATATCGGGCAAAACTGCCAGAGGCGGGGAGTCCGCAATTTCAAACATGCGCACTCCATCCGCACTCATAATCACCGGGGGGTTATGCCCAGCATTGGAATACTGCAGCTCTCGCGTAGTCAGATCAAAGATGCCGCAAAATGCGGTGATGAACATGCACGAGTCGTTGCCCTGCGCCAGCTCATTATTTACATGAAACAGGGTCTGCGCTGGGTCGGGGATGGTCTGAATGGTGGACTTGAGCAAAGTCTTCCCCACAGCCATGAATAGCGAAGCCGGGACCCCTTTGCCGGACACATCGCCAATGCAGATATATAGCCGATTGTCATCCAAGAGGGTAAAATCATACAGGTCGCCGCCAACCTCGCGTGCTGAGTCCAGGGTAGCGAATAGATCCAGCCCCAAGCGTTGCGGAAACGGCGGAAACAGTTTGGGCAGAATACTGTGCTGAATATCGCGGGCAATGGAGAGTTCGCTGGCGATCTTTTCTTTTTCCGCCGTGGTGGTGGTGAGCTCATCGATGTAGGTGCGCAGATCGGTGCGCATCTGCGCAAAGGAGAGGATCAAGCGCCCGATTTCATCCCGCCGCCGCGCTGGTGGCAACTGCGCAGAAAAGTTCCCTCCGGCCAGTTGTTCAGCCGCTCCACACAGAATGCGGATGGGTTTGGTGACCGTACGCGCTATCAAAAACGCGGGGAGCAGCAGGAGTAGGATTCCACCCAACGCAATCAGGCTAGTCTTAACCCCGAGGGCAAAAACTGGGGCCAGAATCTGTTTTTCGGGGATAATAAGTCCCATCTTCCAGCCAGTCTGGGGCACGGTGCTGAAGTAGAGCCACGCGTATTCATCTTGAGTATAGCGCTTAAAGCGCACGCTGCCTGAACTATGCTGCGCAAATGCGCGAGAAATCCTTTCCAACCCGCCACGGTCCTGCGCCGCAGGGGAGGACTGCATTAAGCTATAGATGGTTTCGGTATGCACCCAGTCATGGTTAGGATGGACTAGAAAATTACCGAATTGTGATACCAGCAGAGGATAGCCAGCGTGCCCCAACTCAAGCTGTTCGAGATATTGCTCGACACCCTCCAGGGATAGGTCGCCGGTTATTACCGCCCGCACCTGCCCTTCTACAAGAACCGGAGCACACCAGGTCAACATCAGGGCACCTGCATCGGCATCGTAATATGGGTCGGTCCACACGGGACGCTGCAAATGGTATGGCAGATAAAACCAATCACTCTGGTAATCCAGTATCGGATTGGAGCGATCTATAACCTGAACCTGTCCTTGTCCCCGCCAGGAGTAAAGAATCTGGAAGCCGGCGGTAGAAAAATCCTGCTCAGGCGCGAGCGCAATGGCGCTGCCATACAGGTCATTTTTTGTACTCATGGTGCGTTCGAGCAATTGCAACGCCGCAGTTCGAGTTCCGGGCAAAAGCGGATATAGCGCAGCCGCTTCATCCACCACCTTCTGCAGTTCCAGCAGTTGCTGGTTGAACTTCAGTGCTGCAGAGTCCGCCAAAGCGGTATAGTGCTGCTCCTGGTCATGCAGCAGAACCCGCCGCATCTCAAAATAGTTGAAGGTTACCAGGGCCAGCACCACGATGGCGGTGCCTGTGAGAATAAGCAGCGCCAAACGCACAAATAAAGATTTATCAATCAAGGGCATGGCGGGCTCCAGAGGTAACAAAATCGGTATATGTAGGAGCGGTGGACTCCAACCCCAAAATACGCAGCGCGTTGAGGTAACTCGCTTCTGACAAGATGCCAAGTTCCCAGTCCGCGTGCCCCTTGGGGAAGATTGATTGCAACATGACATCAAGCATCCAATCCATGTGGTTACGGTTAACCGGCAACTGAGCCTCGTGCACATAGCGCATTACCACATCCAGGGTTTGCTGCGGATGCTTGAGGGCATACTCCCACCCCTGCATACTCGCGCGTGCAAAGGCTTCACACTGCCGTGGTTGCTCCAGCCAGAAGGATTGGCGCGTGTAGATACCATCTTCCGGGACATCAATCCCCAGGGCATTAAAGTCGAACACGCTTATCTCCCCAAGCCGAACACCTTTCTGAAGTAATGCATGGTACTCGTTGTAGCGCATGGCACAGCATGCGTCCGCCCCCCCGCGCAGAAACAACGCCTGGGTGTAATACTGCGGAAGAATGGTGGCGTTCACCCCATAGCGCTGCAAAAAACGTTCATACGCCGGACGATAAGTCTCCCATACGGTGATAAGGGTGCCGTTCAGGTCAGAAGGTTTTTCGATTTGAAGATCACCATTGCGGCCATTCTTCCACGCCACTAGGGTCAAATTGGAGCGGTTCAACACCTGACGCAGCAACACTAGGCGGGTGGAATCAGTCTGCGTAGTCAGCACCGATGCAAGCATATCGGTGCAGAACTCCGCCTCACCTTGGCGCACCATCCGCAACGGATTGACGTGCGCTCCGCCAGGGATGATCTTGAGGTCTAGACCTGCATCAGCGTAGTATCCCTGCTCCTGCGCCATGTAATACCCAGCAAACTGGGCTTGGTGTTCCCACTGCAACACTAGGCGCACCGGCACCAGTTCTGCCTGCTTGGCCTTAAGCGTATTCGCGCAGACGGTATGGGCTGACAACAACAAACCCAGCGCCGCCATTACCCATGGCAACGTGCATAACACTGCCCATGCGGCAATCCGCAAGAGCACATCCCGCTTGCTGTTTTGCATATCAATCAGCCCTTTCCGCGCGGCGGCTAGAGACTCTAGCGAATATCCAGGATATTATGCAGGCCCGAAAGCTTAAACACCTCGGCTACCCCTTCCTGCATATTATGCAATTGCAGAGCAGCGCCGTTCTGTTTTACCTTTTTCGCCGTCACCAACATCACCCGCAGCCCAGCGCTAGAGATATAGACGGTAGCAGCGAAGTCGCACACCAATAGTTTCGGCTGCTGTGCGGCAATGATGCCGAGCAGTTGCGCTTCAACTTCTGGTGCATTAGTTGCGTCTAGACGTGGGGGAATTTCAAACGTAAGCATGATTTTTTCCTATAAATATGTGGGTTAATAATTGGTGGTAATAACGTGATGGGCCCGCTGCGCTTTGCCCATCCCACCTCTTCCGCCTTTACCCATATTGTTATCAAGTTGAATTAAAAACAAGGGCAACACTTCAAACGTACTGGGTTCGCAGCATCTCGGCAACCCCTTCGTCCAGCAATTCCCGCTTCTGCACCCGATCAAAGGTGGCAATTAAATCGGGAACCCGGGCGCGCTGTTTACGCTCGCGCTGGTAATCTTCAATAATTTCATTCTTATGCATCATAATAATACGTTCGGGTAGATCCACCGCTTGCTGCATAGAGTGTGTGACCATCAAGGCGGTCAGCTGTTCGCGGGAAATAATTTCGCGCGTCAGTTCGGCCACCTTCGCGGCGCTCTTAGGGTCAAGCGCGGCGGTATGCTCATCGAGCAGCAGGAGCTTAGGCTGTGCCCAGGTGGCCATCAACAGGGTCAGCGCCTGGCGCTGTCCGCCAGACAGGGTGCCAATGGGATTATCCAGCCGATCTTCAAGCCCCATCTTCAGGGTGCGAACCCGCTCGGCTATCACTTCGCGCAGGGAATTGGTCACCGCTCGCCCCAGACCACGCCGCCGCCCGCGCTGCATGGCGATAGCGATATTCTCCGCAATAGTCATATCCTGCGCCGTACCCGCGAAAGGATTCTGAAACACGCGCCCGATAAACTGCGCGCGTCGGTGTTCGGCCCAGTTGGTTATATTACGCTGATCGAGGTCGATACTGCCACTATCTGGCTTAAATACCCCGGCAATCGCGTTGAGCAGCGTGCTTTTGCCCGAACCGTTGGTGCCGATGATGGCGGTAAAACTCCCCGGTTCCAACTCTAGGCTGACGTTACGCAGCGAGCGCACCTCGTTGACGGTACCTGCGTGAAAGGTCTTGCTCAGTCCAGCAATTTTAAGCATGGCGGCCCCCTCGTTTCAGTCTGCGTCCCAAGTTGGAGAAGCCACTAGGTGCGACCAGAGCGGCAAATACGAACAACGCCGTCACCAGCTTCAAATCGTTGGGATTCAAGCCCCAGCGCAGGGCGATGGCGATAAGGAGGCGGAATAAAATCGTCCCGAGGATTACCCCGACGATACTCAGTCCGAGGCTAGTTCTCCCCACGAGGGCTTCGCCGATAATGATACTCGCCAATCCCCACACCATCATACCGATCCCCATCTGCACATCGGCAAAGCCCTGATACTGTGCCAGCAGTGAACCGGACAGCGCCACAAGGCCGTTGGCCAGCGCCAAGCTGAACACCACCATGCTGTTGTTGTTGATCCCCTGCGCGCGCACCATCTGCGGATTATTCCCCGCAGCACGCAGCGCGGTGCCAAAATGGGTCAGGAGAAACCAGCGCAGCACAATTCCGCACCCACTTACAATCACCAAACTGGTGATAAAGATCGCCATATCACCCGCTGGCACCTGCCAGCCAAAAAAATTCAGGCGCGCGTCCGCCCCACAGAAGCGCTGCAGCAGCACCTCTGGCGCATGGGAGATACTCGCTACATCCAGCAGGGGGATATTACTGCGTCCCATAATGCGCAGATTTATCGAATACAGCGCCGTCATCACCAGAATCCCCGCCAAAATCTGTTGGATCTTAAAGCGGGTATGTAAAATAGCGGTCGTAGCCCCAGCCGCAGCACCAGCCAGCGTCGAGAGTAACGCCGCTAGCCAAGGC
>JAQUDG010000086.1 GCA_028685815.1 Desulfuromonas sp. | reverse complement strand
ACGAAGAGACCGGCATCGAAGCCCTTGCCCTCGATCCACTCCACGCCGGGCTGAGCCATGCAGGTGGTGGCTGTGTGGAATCGTTTCGTCCACTGACCTGCGTGCTCGACTGTGAGATTCACTGTGTATGTATAGCGGTGGTGCTGCACACCCGCGGCGTTCCAGTCGATACTCCGGAGGCATCTGAACATTGTTGGCTGGATGCAAAACAGGTGGCTATCCTGATCCAGCAAGGGGAGGTGTTTCACCTCAATATGCCAATGTTACAGGCGTTTTTTGCGCTAGAACGGCCGGATGGATCGGAAAGATACACCCGGCCTCGGCATGGAGAAGCGCGTAACCGCGCATTCAAGTTAGATAGGTAGCTTCTTGTGCTTTTTTAACTCCTCTTTGCCCGCCTCAACATATGGGGTTGGGCTTATATCCAATATCTCAAAGGCACGTTTGGCATTGTGACTGTCCGGGTTGTGCAGGAGCGCGAGCCTGAATGCTTCCAGTGCCTTTTCTTGTTCGCCGCTGTATTTTAGGGTAGTCCCCAAGTTTGTGTAGCTCTCAGAGATAGCCTTAGCGAAGAGCTCATAGTCGTCTTTATTGTGCCCATACCAGCGCAGGTAAAAATCGATAGCGGTTTCCAGCGCGTCCCTGGCCTTGCCAAGTTCAGCCATATCAACTTCCTTCGGATCAATATGGCTGATATCTGTATCCATCTCTTCGCCGTACAGAGCCCAACTCAGATGGATGACGCCAATATCGTTCATGACGAAACCGTAGTTGATATAGATATCTTCGCCCTTGTCGGCGCGTATATTTGGGTGCTCCATCTCCGTGCGCGCCATCTCATAGTAGCGCAGCGCTTCGGCGTATTCTTTCTCCCCCAGAAGATTTTGTGCACTGACAGCGGTAAGGTGCGCATTTTCATACTTTGGATCAAATTTATCGAATTTCACTTGATGTTCTGCGCCGTATTCACAGTTACGCAACTGCAAGATAAGTGATACTATTATTATCAGAACAAAAATGGGTTTTAAATTCATCAGTAGTGTACTCCTGAGGGGGAAAATTTTTTCTTGAGTATAGACTGTCGCGAATAGAATCTCTACAGTAAATTCAAGGGATTCTATTCAGTTTAAATGTCAGGAACAAGTGGTGACACGACGTATGTGGAAAAACTTATTCAAAGGTACTTCTCAAACAAAACAAGGGGTTGCTGAAGACCCGCTGCTCGAATTTATGCATAAATGCTGCCGAATGTTGTCCTCGCGCGACATTTTGAAGATGACTATTAACAAAGCCAGTTTCTGTGTTATCGATCTTGAAACCACCGGGCTGGATGTAGAACATGATGTTATTATCAACGCAGCCGCCGTAAAAGTAAAAAAAGGTGGGATCACAAAAATCTACGAATCCTATGTTAAGCCGGAGCTACAAATTCCGCCTGAATCGATAAAGTGGCATGGAATCACAGCGGATATGCTGGAAGACAAGCCTTCAATCTGTGAAGTGTTGCCGGAGTTGCTTGATTTCATCGGGGACAGCATTATTGTTGGGCACCACATCAATTTTGATTTACGTATGTTGGAGCGGCATATAAAAGAATGTTATGCCACATCCATCGAAGGGGCACCTTGGCTCGATACCATGTTGCTGCACAAACTGGTGATGGAAAATAATACCAGCACTCAACTGGACGACCTTACCGATATCTACATAGTGGATACCCACCAGCGCCACCGTGCCTTAGGTGACGCTATTGCCACCACGCGGGTATTTCTGCGAATCCTGCGGGAATTACCTTCATCATTCCAGACTCTTAACGATCTGTATGCGGCCCAGAAGGATTTGTCACGTAAGGATAATATATGATGGTTCACCCAAAACTCAGCTATCAGCGGCGTAAAATATCGGTGCACCAGTATGAGAGCTACAAAAGTATGCCCCCGACGGAATTATTTGACGTGCTGGGGCGTAAATATCTCAGTTGGAAAGAACCGTACCGCAAGGTGCTTGATGATATGGCTCCTCCCCATTATCGTTGGTATCAGGGAGGTAAACTGAACGTATTTGAGAACCTAGTGGGTAAACACATGGGGACTCTGCGGCGCAATAAGGCCGCCATTATCTGGCGCGGGGTGGATGACGAGGAACGCACCTACACCTATCAGACCTTGGGGCACGAGGTGAAAGCCCTGATTAATGCTATGTTGCATCTAGGGGTGAAAAAGGGTGATCGGGTTCTTATCTATATGCCGGATCTGCCTGAGACCATCTTTGCTATGCTGGCCTGTGCGTGTATAGGGGCAGTGCATGTAAATTACCATATGTCGTATTCGACCGAAGCGTTGGCGCAGCGTCTGCAACACTGTCAGGCTAAATATATCGTTACCTGCGATGGGGTTTCGTATCGTTCGCGCGGCCTGAAGGATGTGGTGAGCGAGGCGTTGGAGCGGATCGATTACAAGGTCAACCACTGCATCGTGGTACGCCATACCGGACAACAGGTACATATGCGTCCGCAGCGCGACATTTGGTATGGCGACCTGGTGACTGATTCCGAGTTTTCGACCGGAGCTAGTTTCGATCCGATTCGCAACGCCGATGAGCCGCTGTTTATCCTCTACACCTTGAGTAAATCCAAGGAACCGCGTGGGGTACAGCATGGTCTGGCCGGATATTTGATGTGGGCGCAGTTTACCACCGAGTTGCTTTTTGATCTGGTTGATACGGACATCTTTTGGAATACCTCGGAGCTGGCTTGGATCAACGGGCATACGTATACGGTGTATGGTCCGCTTATGCTCGGGGTGACCATGTTTTTGTATGAAGGGGTGATCTCGTATGAAAATACCAGCCGCTTTTTTGATTATCTGGATCGCTACTATGTGACCGTGATGTACACCAGTCCCACCGTGTTGCGTAGTGTCATGCGTGCAAAAAGTACCAAGCGTTACTTGAATCGTACCAGCAACTCCTTGCGTCTTATCGGCTGCGGGGGCGAGAAAGTCAGTGAAGAGATCTACAACTGGACCCAGTATGAGCTCACCAATAAGCGCAACCTTCCCATTACACAGATCTGGGGCCAGACCGAGACCGGAGGCTGTTTGATTGCCGGGGTTCCTGGGGTGCTTGATTTTGAGGACGATACCATGATGCGCCCGCTGCCTGGAGTGGACGCACGTATCGTGGATCATAACGGCGAGCAGATCACTGCTCCTGGCGAACCTGGGCGTCTAGTGTTGGCGTCGCCTCTGCCCTCCATGCTGCAGGATCTGTATAAACATCCGGTAGGCTATGAACAGACCTTCTGGAAGAAGTTCACCAATCGAAGTTTCTACGCCACCGGAGACGGCGCTCAGTATGATGCCAACGCCAACTTTGACCTCACCGGGCGCATGGATAATATCCTGACCACCGGCAGTGGCAGACGTAGTATCGACGAGATTGAAACTGCGGTTATGGACGTTACGCGGATAAAGGAGTGTGCGGCCACCGTTATTGATCATCCCATGCAGGGGTACATGCTTGTGGTCTACTGCGTGTTACGCAACTTCCGGGATGAAAGCTATCGCAATCAAACCTTGCGTGAGATTCGCGAACATATTATTGAAGATATTGGGGAGTTGAATCTGCCGGATAAAATTATGTTTACCAAGTATCTGCCCAAAACCCCCGACAACCAGATCAACCGTGAATTACTCAAGGAGATAGCCTTGCAGATGGAGGGAATCTGACCAAGACCCTCTACATATAAGCGCAGCACTAGTGATGTGCATGCTGCTGTGCCGGAACGTTTGCAGACAGGAGGTGCTGGATGGCATTTTTCTTTCCGGAACATGCGCGCAAAAGTAAGTATGCGCAGATGTATGCCGAGCTCTCCGCGGTGGAGCGTATTATTTTGTTGCGCGAATTTATCGGGGTTACGTATCGTAACCGCTTTAGGTTTTTCAAACGTCACGATTATTATGCCTACTATGCGGCACCCTTTCGCCACAATATCCGAGTTGCGGCAAAACGCAAAGAGAAGCGCCTGCGCATAGCGCGCCACGTCTGGACCAAAAAAAATATCCTCCCCGCCTATCTACGTTTGATTTACCGCCATTATGTCCTTGGGTTTGCCGTGCAGTTGTTGCGGAAGCACCATAAAGAAGGCCTTCCTCCGCCCGAATCGGGCTGTTACCCTAACGCTGTGTATGTCCTAGACGCTTTGCAGTGGTTCCTGGCTCATGAGACCCAGATAAATCAGCGTATTGAAGCCTGCATGCAGGAGGTGATGGCAGAGGGGCACCGCAGTCTGTATATTTACTGCCTGCAGAGTTTGGTCTTGACGCTTCAGATCCTAGAACAGTCCGGCCCGCGTATTGCGGGGCGACGTAACATCAAAGACAGCAGTATCGGCGGGCGGGTAACCCTTGGGGCAGAGCTTGAGTTCAGCAACGCAGGTCACAAAGCCAGCTTTAACCATATTTTCTGTCGCCACACGCGCGGAAAAACCTTCCATAATTTCATTTACTTCCACCACTTTCATCTGGATCATGTGACTTGGCGCCTTGGAGGTTACCTCGATCACCATGTGCGTCTACGCCGTTTTCTGCCTGTTCCTTGGATTGGCGGTTTTTTTGAATATGCGTTGGTGCGCATGGATTATCCGCGGCATTATTCTATGCCCCTGACCTGTGACCCCGGTTTTCTCGCTCTGTATATTTCCAGCGTGATGCGTTTTCTTCCTGAGATCAAACCCCATAGTTTGCATGTTAATGTCGAGGTACTGTGGCCTGAGGCTACGGAAGTGCCGGACTTGAGTGACTATAAATGTCTGCTGCTACTCGGAGGGGATTTTCAGGTGGATGAAGATGGGAGGATTCGGGAACAGCGCCTGTGTCAACATGAGTTGATGAAGATGGTGCGCCGGCGTAACCATCTGTCCCTGTTTGACAACCTGCGTCACAGTGTAAATGAATATGCCTTTTTACGCCTGCGTAGTGACTACACTGTGGATGAGTGGACCAGTATCTTTTTGGCACTGAAGGGTTTTAATGCGGTGTGTCTGGGCGGTGACGAGATTACGGAGCCGATTGATGAACTGGCCCTGTGGGCGCGGCGGCCGGCAGCACTCCCTCTTGCACAGATTGAGGCGTTCATAAAGCGGGTCCGCCATGGCCTTGAGCTTGAGCAGGTTTATACCGATGCAGCGCTTAGTCAGTACATGGAAGATCTGGGACGCATCTTGGGACAGCAAAACCAGCGTCTTCCTGTGCGTGTGTAAGGGCGCGGTTATGCGCACAGATCCTGTTTCTGTCGCAGAAACGCTGGCAACCATACAGGTGCGTAGCGGTGCTTAGTACAGGTTCTGAACATATGGACGAATCGACGAGGATGCTCTGGGTCTGGTCGCAGTAGTGTAGGCGTGTCGCCATCGCTTGCAGTTCCTGCTCTGGTTGCCCCTTAGAGCGAAATGCGGTCCACTGTCCGCACTCTATGCGCACTTGACGCCGATGTTTGTGGCTCAAGTGATCTTCAGGATAGGTGTAGACCCAGGCATTGACCTGACGCAACTCCGGGCCGCTTTCACCCTCCTCCTCGATAAGTATCGGGAGTTTCTTACGGATATAGGTGCTTTTAGCTGGCGCCAGAGGATTGTAATGTTCCAGGCGATCCAGTAGGCGCATGGCGCGAACGGGGTCTTCGAAGGTCATGAGCTCACCCGCAACCAGGGAGGTGCATGGGTCTTCGGGGTAGATCAGGGCGGGAAAACCCATGGGTAAGTAGTAGAGGTAGCCGCGGCAGTACCCAGCTCTGAGGCTGCGCACCCTGCGTTTGATAAAGCGATTGAAATTGGTGTAGCGCTCCATCAGGCTACCGTAGAAAAAGAACAGGTCTGTGTCCGCCACATCGAGAGCGCTCAGCTGTTTTTTGCGCTGGGTAAAGTTTAGCAGGCGTTTTATGCTCAAACGGCAAACTCCTCAAAATATTGACGTTTACCCCAGTAGACGTAGTACGCAAGGGTGAGCAATAGATCAACCCAGGCCCCTGCCGAAGTGGCTGCGCGTGGCACTTTGCAGTTTGCTGACCGCCTGAAATGAACTGCGTAACAGCTCTTGCTCCCCCTTACTCAGAGCATTTGGATCGATATTGCTGCCAGGGGCTTTCCCTTCTTTGAGCAGTTTGATTTCATTCCGCAGGCGCAGAAACGATAGAGCTTCAAACGCAACGCGGATATGTTCAGCGGTCTCAATAGAAAACACCTGCTCTCCGGTGAGGGAGTCAAGGCGCTCAAGGGTAGATAGCGCACGAACCTCATGTTCTAGGGAAAACATGCGGATACAGTCGACAATATATATGAGTCCCCCTTTTTTCAAGGAAAGAGTTCCGGTGTAGGGCTCTTTTTTTTCAGTTATAAACCGACCCAATAGGCCAACAGGCACCCGGTGAGTCAGGTTCAACTGCATCACTTGGTACAAAAACGAGGGAGATTTGCGCACCGCCTGAAATACAATGCTCTGCAGCGCATGCGCTAGTTCGGCGGCCCCGGCCAGAGGGGTAAAGTCAAAGAAGATCGAGGAGTAGCGTACCTTGTGGGGTTCGGGGTTTTCGGCCCAATCGGCCACCCGTTTGCGCCAGTCACTTAAGCGCCCGCGCCACACCGGATTGCTTACCATGACGTCACCTTC
This sequence comes from Desulfuromonas sp., assembly GCA_028685815.1. GTDB lineage: Bacteria > Desulfobacterota > Desulfuromonadia > Desulfuromonadales > Desulfuromonadaceae > JAIVHC01. The sequence continues at coordinate 4,997 of JAQUDG010000086.1, read as the reverse complement.
ACACAAGGGGTAACCCACGTAGTCTAGTGCATGGGTCAGCTTGTCGGCAAAGGGGATAAAAAAAGCGTCGACCTCATCCTGTTGGGAGTCGGGGAAGTCTTCGTAGATAAATCCGTTATCTTGGTCCGGACCGAGGAGCATTTCGCGTCTACCACCACTGCCCATGATTAAAAAGCAGTGTTTGATTTGTGGGGCATTATAGCCAGAGTCGAGCATCTGGGCAAAACACAGATCGTAGGTGCGCTTGAGCAGCCCTTGGTGAATATATGACAGGGTCTCCATGATCTGGGTGGCGCTACGGCTTTCAGACATAAGTCCGTCAGCGATAAGTAGCAGCAGATCGTGAATCTGTTTGAGCTCGTCCAGGGTCTGCGCTTCTTCGATGTTGCCGAGCAGCAGCATCGCCTTCTGGGTACGGTGTTGAATCAGATCACTCATGGTGACCATCCCCAGCAGAACTCCATTCTCAACAATGGGCATGTGTTTAAGCCTGCGCCCAACCATGTATGCCATCGCTTCGTACATATAGGTGGACGGTGGCATGGTTTTGGGCTGATCTTCCATCAGCTCTTTTGCTGTGATGGCATCTGGGTCGGTACCTTTCACCGCCAGAACCTTGCCCATAATATCACGACAAGTGACGATGCCGGCCATCTGCCCCTGCGCATCTAAAACCATTAGGGAGCGTACGTGGTTCTGTATCATGAGTGCCGCCATCTCGCGGGCGGTGGTATTGGCTCCACACGAAATAGCTGGGGATGACATGATTTCCGACAGACGTTTCTGAAACGGATACGATTCCAGTTTGATAAGGGCTTGTTTGCTGTGATTAGTGACGATATCCGCATACAGGTGGCGCACCTGTGCAACAACAGCGTCATTAAAAAATTGACGCAGCAGGGGCACGCGCACGGCAATTTCGCGGATGATGTCGCTGGGGATGAGGTAACACGTGAGATCGGTTACCGCTCGCGCTCCGCCGGTGTATTTTTCGCCGGTAAACAGCGGAGTACAGCCAAAATACTGGCCATCGCGGCGATAATCTACTACGATCTCTTCGCCGCTCTGGGTAAGCAGGGTGATCTCCACCGCCCCTGAGGATATGATGTACAGATAGCCGGCGAAGGGGTCATTCTGGTTGAAAATATGATAGTTACGCGGAAATCTTTTGCTCTTGGTAACAGAAGCTATCTGCTCTAAGTCTGTAGCCGCAAGTTTGTTGAATGGCTCCATTTTTTGTAACTTCGTTATATCGACCATCTTATCCCCCTAGTATCCAAAACAAGCGGCATTAATTGCGTCATTCTGCCGAGAGTATAGTTTTTCATTTTAACATTTGGCATGAAAATAGAAAAGTGTTTCTTTATGTAACTGTCGACGCTGAAACTTAGGCGTCAAACCAGAGCAAGGGGTGGATATGCGAATCAAGGCAATACTGAATGAAGACAGTTCTGGGGCGGAGGTAGCTGTCAGCGGTTGGGTGCGCACCGTACGTAGGAGTAAGCAGGTATGGTTCGTGGAACTCAACGATGGTTCCTGTATGGAATCACTGCAACTGGTTTTGGCGGGAGATCTAGCGGCGTCATTATCTGCAGAACTTGGTACTGGGGCGTGCATCACGGCGCGAGGATCTCTGCAGGAGTCACCCGCACAGGGGCAAAAACTGGAGCTAGCGGTTACACAGCTCGAGGTCGTCGGGGCGGTGGATGGAGAATACCCGCTGCAGAAAAAACGCCATAGCTTTGAATATTTGCGCACCATAGCCCACCTGCGCCCGCGCACTAACACCTTTGGGGCGGTGTTCAGGGTGCGCAGCGCCTTAAGTTTTGCGGTGCACAAATTTTTTATTGAACAGGGTTTTGTGCATGTGCATACCCCCATTATCACCGCGAGTGATTGTGAGGGGGCGGGTGAAATGTTTCGGGTTACAACCCTGGACCCGCTGGCGCCACCCCTAGATGCTGCTAAGCAGGTGGATTGGAGTGTCGATTTTTTTGCGCAACGGACCAATCTGACTGTAAGCGGGCAGTTGCAAGGGGAACTCTACGCCCTCGCGTTCGGCTCTATCTACACTTTTGGCCCCACTTTTCGGGCGGAAAATTCTCATACTAGCCGGCATGCGTCCGAGTTCTGGATGGTTGAACCGGAGATGGCCTTTGCAGATTTATCCGCCAACTGTGAAGTAGCTCGCGATTTCATCCGCTATCTAGTTAAGTATGTGCTGGAGCACTGTGCACCGGAGCTGGAGTTTTTCGATAAGCGCATAGAAGCGGGCTTAATTCACAAACTGGAGCAGGTAGCCAAGGCCGAGTTCAACACCATGACTTATACCGAGGCGGTCGCACATTTACAGCAGGCCCCCAAAGTTTTTGAATACCCAGTCAAGTGGGGATTGGATCTACAGTCTGAACATGAACGGTATTTGTGTGAAGAGGTGATTAATGGACCACTGTTTGTAGTGGATTATCCCAAAGAGATAAAAGCTTTTTATATGCGCGCAAACCTCGATGGTAAAACCGTGGCTGCCATGGATCTGCTGCTGCCGCGCGTGGGGGAGATAATTGGAGGTAGTCAGCGTGAGGAGCGCTACTCTTATCTGCTGGAGCGTATGCAGGAACATGGCATCGAACCGCAGAGTATGCAGTGGTACCTTGATAGCCGACGCTGGGGCAGTTGCCCCCATTCCGGTTTTGGCTTGGGGTTCGAGCGCTTTTTGATGTATGCCACCGGGATGGAGAATATTCGTGACGTGATAGCATTCCCGCGCACGCCGGGACACGCCGCGTTTTGAGCTAAGACGATGACGGGGGTAAGAGACATGCTTGAGTATAAGGTGGTTGAGACCACCGTGGTAACGGATGAGACCTTAGAAGAGATCCTGAATGAGTGGGTTGCTTCTGGGTGGGAATTTGAGCGCATGCAGTTTGCCTTGCACGAGGGGAGTAAGCGCCCCGGCATGGCCTTTATTTTTTTGTGCGTCAGCGTAAGGGCTGAGCGGCGGGGTAAAACCGCACGGTGAGTTACAAGCACCACCACCCAACCCCCTCCTTAATCAAGGAGGGGGAGCACTACACATATTCCCCTCCTTACAAAGGAGGGGTTAGGGGTGGTTGGGTTTTAGTTCATATCCTCAGTACACCAGTCCCGCTTTTTTCCTCACCTTGCGCATCACCTTCGAGGCAGTATAGCGTGCTTTTTGCGCCCCCATTTCCAAGGTTTTGTGCAGGGTTTCCTTGTCTTCTAAGATGGCGGTGCGCCGTTCGGTAAAAGGGATGAAGTAATCGCGCATCGTCTCGAACAACTCCTGTTTAACCTCTCCATAGCTCAGTCCGCCGGCAGTGTAGCGCGCGCGCAAGGCCGCCTGCTCCTCTTTATCTAAAAACAAGCGATAGATTTGAAACACGTTGCAGCTATCCGGATCTTTGGGATCCTCTACTGGAGTGGCGTCGGTAACGATGCGCATGATCTGTTTGCGTAGCTGGTTTTCGGGTAGAAACAGGTCGATGGTGTTGCCGTAGCTCTTGCTCATTTTCTGACCATCGAGACCGGGAACGGTGGCCACATCGTCATCGATGTCCGGTTCTGGCAGGGTGAAGATTTCACCATAATGGTTATTGATTTTGATGGCGATATCGCGGGTAACCTCAACATGCTGCTTCTGATCCTTCCCTACCGGCACCTTATCGCTGTTGAACAGCAGGATGTCAGCAGCCATCAACACTGGGTAGGCAAATAAGCCATGATTGGCGGCGATTCCGCGGGAAATCTTGTCTTTGTAGCTGTGGCAGCGCTCTAGCAATCCCATGGGGGTAAAGTTGGACAGAATCCAGGTCAATTCCTGCACCTCCGGCACATCGGATTGTACCCAGAAGGTGCTTTTCTCCGGATCTAGCCCGAGGGCGAGAAAGTTTGCTGCCGCCTCGAGGGTTCCTTTGGCCAGGGTCTTACCGTCGGCCAAGCTGGTCATGGCGTGGTAGTTGGCGATGAAGCAGAATAATTCACCTTCCTGCTGGTAGTCGATCATCTTCTTCATCATGCCGAAGTAGTTCCCCAAATGGAGGGAACCGGAGGGTTGAATGCCGGATAAGATACGCATCGTCTGTTCCTTGTCTGTTATGGAGCTGGTTTAAGCGCAAAGACTCAAGAAGTGAATCGTAGATACAAAAAAAGCCGCGATCCCTCTACAGGTCGCGGCTGGTCTGTTTTAGCAAAAACTAACAGTGCTGAGCTAGAATATACAACTGCAGCGCGCGCCTTGTCCTGTTGAGGAAAAACCGCACCACCATCGCTGTGTGTATGTGTGTGTAAGTCTAGTCATAGCCGCAGACACTAGCAGGTTGTGATATTGAGGTCAATACTCTTGTTAAGTCGCTCGTTTCTCCTGCTTTTGCGCCGAAATTAATGGCGGCGCGGCAGGAGAAACCATTGCCCCAAGTAGCTGAACACGGCTCCACCCGGGGTGATTTCTTCCAGCAACAGGCGGTTATCGAGGTAGTCACCAGGGCGGAGCATGTTCTCATTTATCCTAACCACTCCGCCCTGGGGTGAGCCGGTGTAAACATGTACCGACATGTGCATTTCGGGTAGTTGGCTACGAAAACTCAGGGGTAGTTCATTCAAATGGGCAACCGGCGGCGCGCTTTGTTCCATTGCAGGGACAGGGTTTAGCGCGACTTCTACAGGTTTGCGCTCCCCAGCTTGAGTCGCTTGTGTTGTTTGTATCCTGGTGGAGGTGCGTGCCTGTTCCTGCTGGTGGGGAACGGTGTCTGCTACTGTGGATATCGGTTCTACGGTTTTAGCCGGCGTAGGGATGATTTTAGGTTGTGTGGCAAGGGGAGCGGTAGGGCGCGTTTCAAGGCGTGCCTCCGTTTGGGCTAGGGGTATCTTCTGTGTTGTCGCTAGCTGTGACGAAACCACACTTGCGGGCGTTCTGTCAGGCTTCGGCGCAGTCCCGCCAGCGGGCACTTCGCTCATAACGCGCAGGTGCGGCGTAGGTG
>JAQUDG010000006.1 GCA_028685815.1 Desulfuromonas sp. | reverse complement strand
GCATGAGGATACTCTTTCTTAAGTCGACTCAGGCATTCTACAGCTCTATTTTCTCTGTCCATTCATACCTATCTCACTCAGATTTATCATATATACGAAGTTTTGACTAAATGAGTTATCAATACAATTAACAGAGTTATCCACAGGCAAAATGGATGATCAATTACATTTAAATATTGATGAACCGGAAAGAACCTGCTCAAGCTTCTCGTGCGCTCCAATCTCAACCCTGAGCGCAGCTCCACGGGTATTCACCTGCATATCCATAATAAGCGGCAAGTGCGTGAGCTTGTGGCGTATAAGCGCACTATTGTCTATCCTTATCCGTTCTACTTGAATCCCGCCAATGACATAAAATCGATCCCGACTAATGAAAGGACAACGGGCAGGGTATGTAGCACGCATGAAAGTGGGGGAGATACGCTGAAGGCGGCTCTGGAACTGAGGATGGCCTGAGACCCACAGGGTGTCAAAAAAATCACCGGCAATAACTGAGGGCAGTAACATATCATACCGTCCCAGCAGGTCTGCACTGAGCAACTTTTTTATCTGCCCCGGACGTTGAAAAAAATTACCCTTAAGACGAACATTGAATAACAGAAAACGTTCTTTTCCCAATGTCACATCCGCAACCATGCAGTTTGAACCCGCCCCTAGATCGTACTCCTGCACCTGCTTAAGCGGTGCCTTCCAGCTCATAAAAGCCATGGAATGACTGGCACCGCTATTTACTCCTGTGGCGTTTGACTCTTGGGCAAGCTTTGCCGCCGGTATTTCAGAAAATATATGTGCCGTATTTTGGAGCGCAACAAAATCTGGGTTTATCTCGCTGAGGTATGCATAAAAAAATGCCATATCTGTGCACCCGTTCATATTTAACGAAAGAATGCGTAACCTTTCAGACATAGCATATCCCCTACAAAATCGGATGGGTCGTAACTTATAAGCGCTCTATGGAAGTTATAATGACAGGCTTTACCGGAACATCACGCATATTTTTTTTAACTGCTGTTGCCAAGGCAGCAATTTCATCTACCACATCCATCCCCTTTACTACCGTTCCAAAGACCGCATAGCCATACCCAGAAGCTGAAATATCGCGGTGATCGAGAAAGCCATTATCCACAACATTTATAAAAAACTGGCTTGTGGCACTGTTTATCTGGTTAGTTCTGGCCATAGCTACAGCTCCGCGGCGGTTTCTTAAGCCATTATGTGCTTCGTTAGTGATGGCTGCCTGAGGCTCTTTTTGCAGCATATTTTCAGTAAATCCACCACCTTGGATCATAAAACCCTTAATTACTCGATGAAATATAGTGCCAGCGTAAAAACCGCTATCTACATACTCTAAAAAATTCCGCGTCGACACTGGCGCATCAACTTCATTTAACTCGAGCTCAATGCTGCCAACATTGGTATTTATGACAACCCTTACACCTTCAGGGCTTGTAGCATGGCTGACCTGGACTAGGGTAAACATCAACAGTGCAACCATAGGAAAGACAAAGTTCTTCAATAAAACCTCCGCTTAAATATATTCTGCCTTAAGGGTGCGGCGCATCAGCTCAACTACTGCGCGGCGTGGATCCTTATTTTCATACAGTAGCGCGTACATTTCATTTATAATTGGTACATCTACATCCAGTTTTTGCGCCAAATGATAGGCTGATTTAGCAGTTTCCACCCCTTCAGCAACCATATTCATATGTGCTAGGATGGCATCGAGTTTTTGCCCTTCACCCAACGCTATACCAACAGTTCTATTACGTGACAAATCCCCTGTGCATGTAAGCACTAAGTCGCCCATTCCCGCCAGCCCTGCAAACGTCTCCGGCCTGGCCCCAAGGGCAATACCTACCCGTTTCATCTCTGCAAGACCTCGGGTAATTAAGGCAGCGCGGGTATTGTGACCATATTTGAGCCCGTCGCACACCCCAGCAGCAAGTGCCATGATGTTTTTCAGTGCCCCTCCAACTTCAGTACCTATCACATCATCATTGCTGTAGATGCGGAAATAATCGGTGCTGAATAGGTCGCGCGCCATGGTGACAATATCTTCATTGTTTGCCGCAACTACTGCGGCAGAAGGAATCTCCAGTGCTATTTCACGTGCAAAAGTAGGCCCGGAAAGAAACGCAGTTTTTTCCTTATTGTGCCGCCCGTGTAGCGCTTTAGCTATCACATTAGACATTAATTCAAGGGTTGTATCCTCAATACCCTTGGAGGCAGAAATAACCATGGCCTCTGGATTAAAGTGAGGTGCCGCTTTTTCTAACACCACACGCATCCGTTGCGAAGGGGGAACCAATACCACTACATCGCGCGCTACAGCATCTTGCAAATCAGAGCTGAAACATAAATTTTGATGCAGTTTTATTCCGGGTAGATACTGATTATTCTCTCCATGCGTGCGCATATAGCCCACCAGTTCAGCTTCGTGCGCCCACAACGTAACCGCATACCCTTTTTTTGCCAGGACATTGGCGAGACTCGTGCCCCAGCTCCCTGCCCCAACCACCCCTATCTTCATAATGCCACCTGTTATGTTATGCACTACTCTTCCGAGTCGTCCAACTCTTCTGAATTATCTAGGTCTTCTAAGTCCTCTAGGTCTTCACCTATAAACTCATCTTCTGCTTTTTCAGCTAGGGTGGCAACGGCGCCAATGCGTTCCTCTTTATCCAGAACCATAAGGCGTACCCCTTGGGTATTTCTCCCTATGACGGACAAAGCATCAACGCTGGTGCGCAGTATTTTGCCTTTGTCGGTGATAAACATCAGGTCTTCTTCGGCGCCAACTAATTTTATATCCACAACACAACCATTGCGCGCAGAAGTTTTTATAGTAATGACCCCTTTGCCACCTCGGGTCTGGGCTCGATATTCATCAATATTCGTACGTTTTCCATAACCGTTCTCTGTCACTGTAACCAAAGTGGCCGAGGTCGCATCGGTGACCACTTGCATCCCGATTATACGATCCTCACCAACCAATTGCATACCACGCACGCCTCGGGCTGTGCGTCCCATTGGGCGCACATCGGTCTCAGCAAAGCGGATGGATTTACCATGTTCGCTAGCTAGGAGGATATCCATTTCACCGTCGGTTATACGCGTCGCCACAAGAGCGTCTCCCTCGTCAATGGTCATGGCAATTATGCCACCCTGGCGCGGATTTGAGTACGCCATCAACTCGGTCTTTTTCACTACCCCTTTGCGGGTACAGGCGATGATATATTTATTTTCGACAAATTCCTTTACGGGCAGGATAGTCATTATTCGTTCACCCTGCTCAAGCTGGAGAAGATTTACTATAGCCTTGCCACGTGCGGCATGTCCCCCCTGAGGCACCTCATGAACCTTGAGCCAATACACCTTGCCACTGTCGATAAAAATCAGAATATATGAGTGGGTAGATGCCACAAACAGGTGTTCTACAAAATCTTCCTCTTTAGGCTTTATGCCGGTGCGCCCTTTACCTCCACGGCGCTGGGCACGATACAGAGAAACCGCATTGCGTTTTATATAACCGGAGTGGGTTACAGTCACCACCATATCTTCTTCGACTATCAGATCCTCAACCGATAAATCCCTGGTTCTGGCGATAATCTCGGTGCGCCGTGCATTTGCAAAACCATCTTTTACTTCCATCAGCTCTGTGCGAATAATTTTCAGAATTTCAACATCGCTGCCAAGGATCTCTTTCAAGCGTGCAATTCGCGCAATTATTTCGTTGTACTCTGCTATTATTTTTTCCCGCTCGAGCCCGGTAAGACGGTGTAGACGCATATCCAAAATGGCCTGGGCCTGAATATCGGAAAAGCTGAAACGCTCGATCAATCTAACTTTTGCTGTAGCAGAAGTATCTGAACCTTTAATTATCTGAATTATCTCGTCCATATTCTCGAGCGCCTTTTTAAGACCCTCAAGGATATGAGCGCGCGCCTCTGCTTTTTTGAGCTCAAATACACAGCGGCGGGTAACTATAGTTTTACGGTGTTCTATAAAATAATCCAGAATCTCGCGTAGATTCAGTATCTTCGGCTGCCCCTCCACGATGGCGAGGAGGATAATTCCGAAGGATGTCTGCAAAGCGGTCATTTTATACAGTTGGTTCAAAATAACTGCGGCATAGGTATCGCGCTTCAGTTCAATTACGATACGCATTCCGTCCCTATCGGACTCATCACGTAAATCGCTAATTCCTTCTATCTTCTTTTCCTTGACCAGATCAGCTATTTTTTCGATCAACTTAGCTTTGTTTACCTGGTACGGAATTTCGTTAATAATGATACTTTCGCGCCCCGTTCTGCTATCTATCTCAACCAAAGCCTTGGCGCGCATTTGGATAATTCCTCTGCCAGTGCGGTAGGCTTCGTGAATATCATCACGCCCGAGGATAAAGGCACCCGTAGGAAAATCTGGTCCCGGTATTTTTTCTATAAGCTCATCAAACCCAAGCGTTGGATCATCTATGAGCGCGATTAACCCATCGATAACTTCCCCAAGGTTATGGGGAGGGATTTTAGTCGCCATCCCGACTGCGATACCCTCTGATCCGTTAACCAATAGATTCGGAAATTTACACGGGAGAACTACGGGTTCATGCAATGACTCATCGTAGTTCGGCGAAAAATCGACTGTTTCCTTATCTAGGTCGGTAAGCAACTCATAGGATAGCTTCGACATCCTTACTTCGGTATAACGCATCGCCGCAGCAGAGTCACCATCAACGGAGCCAAAGTTACCTTGGCCATCAACGAGAGGATGGCGCATGGAAAAATCCTGCGCCATGCGTACGATGGTATCGTAGACAGCGGAGTCACCATGCGGATGGTATTTACCAATAACATCACCTACGACTCGCGCCGATTTTTTGTATGGCTTATTGTATTCGTTACCCAGTTCGTGCATGGCGAACAGAACCCGCCGGTGCACGGGCTTAAGGCCATCACGAATATCGGGCAAGGCACGCCCAATAATTACACTCATCGCGTAATCCATATAGGATTTACGCATTTCGGATTCTATATTTATACTGGTTTTATCGTGTTGAGATAACATCAGGAAGTTCCTTGCTTAACGTTTTTATGGTCTTAAATATCCAGATTGGAAACATTCAGGGCGTTACGCTCAATGAATTCTCGGCGTGGTTCAACCTGATCACCCATGAGAATGGTAAATATTTGGTCTGCGGCTACCGCATCTTCAATTTTAACCTGCAGCAGAGTTCGCTTTTCAGGATCCATGGTAGTTTCCCACAGTTGGTCAGGGTTCATCTCTCCCAGCCCTTTGTAGCGCTGTACGTATTGCCCTTTCTTAGCCCGGTTAAGCACAAAATCCAGTAATTCCTGGAAACCAACCGCCTGCTCGATTATCTTTCCATCCTGCAAAAAATCTACCTGCTCATCTCTGAGATACTCTATATTTTTATACAGTCGAAGTAGATATTTGTACTCCTGCAGCGAAAACTGCTCTAGTAGTTTATGATCAATTCTGCCTCTTATACTGCCAATGGCAAATAGTATCCGAGACGGATTATCATATAGTGTGTAGCTAGCTTCTGGGGCAACCCGGCGGAGGGTATCGCATAGTTCGGTAAGATCTTCGGTGTCTATAAAACCGTTCTGCAGTTTATTTTTAACAAATATCTCTAAAATTTCACGTTTTATTCCCCTGTTTACCAATTTTTCAAACATATTACTGTAATTAACTATGGTATTCAAAATTGGAATGGCTTGCTTGCCACGTAAGGTTTTGCCGCTCTGGTTCAGATTTATTTCTAGAGATTCTACCCCAAGATTGAGCAGGTATTGCAGCAAGGTATCTTCATCTTTAATATAGGTTTCCCGTTTTCCGCGCTTCACTTTAAATAGAGGAGGCTGGGCAATATATAAATAGCCCCGTTCAATAATTTCCGGCATCTGACGGAAGAAAAACGTAAGAAGTAAGGTACGGATATGTGAACCATCTACGTCGGCGTCAGTCATTATTATGATGCGATGGTAGCGGGTTTTATCTATATTAAACTCATCCTTGCCTATACTGGTACCCATCGCGGTGATGAGGGTACGAATTTCGTTGGAGGAGAGCATTTTATCGAATCGGGCTTTCTCCACATTCAGTATTTTCCCTTTAAGGGGTAAAATAGCCTGATAAGAACGATCGCGTCCCTGTTTAGCACTGCCGCCGGCGCTATCTCCCTCCACTAGGTAAATTTCGCATAGGGCTGGATCTTTTTCTTGACAGTCGGCCAGCTTACCAGGCAAGGAAAGACCGTCCAGAGCACCTTTTCTACGTGTTAAATCACGTGCTTTGCGCGCTGCTTCTCTAGCTTTGGCAGCTTCTATCCCCTTCTCTACTATTTTTCTTGCCACTGCTGGGTTTTCTTCCAGAAATATCCCCAATTTTTCGTTGAGTAATATTTCTACATATCCTTTTATTTCTGAATTACCCAGCTTGGTTTTTGTTTGCCCCTCAAATTGTGGTTCGGGAACCTTAACCGAAATAACCGCGGTTAGACCTTCGCGCAAATCATCACCAGATACGTTGGTTTTAATATTTTTGAGAAGATTATTGGTAGAAGCGTAGTTATTTAAGGTTCGAGTAAAGGCAGCCTTGAACCCGATAAGATGAGTGCCGCCTTCGTAGGTATTTATGTTATTGGCAAAGGAAAAAAGCTTTTCATCGTAATTATCGCAGTATTGGAATGCGATCTCTATAGCTACATTTTCTTTCACTCCATAAAGGAAAATTACTTGCGGGTGAATTGGAGTCTTTGCCCTATTTAAATACTCTACAAACGACGATATCCCGCCCTCATAAATAAATTCGTGTTTTTTTTCATTAACGAAATCATTTATTTCAATCGTTATTCCTGCATTGAGAAAAGCTAGCTCTCGCAGGCGTTTACTGAGGATTTCAAAGGAAAACTCAGTTTCTTCAAATATTTCACTGTCAGGCCAGAAGGTTATTTTCGTACCGCTTTTAACCGTATCTGATACTTCTTCTAACGGATGTTGCGGTTTTCCTTTTTCGTAAAGCTGCTGGTATTTTTTACCGCTACGCCAAATAGTAAGTTCTAATCTGGAAGAGAGAGCATTAACAACAGAAACACCTACGCCGTGCAATCCACCAGAAACCTTATATGTGTCACTGTCGAATTTTCCACCAGCGTGAAGTACCGTCATTACAACTTCTGCGGCTGATTTATTTTCTGATTTATGGTGATCAACGGGAATACCTCGACCGTTATCTATTACCGTGACAGAACCATTTTCATTAATATTGATGATAATTTTATCGCAATACCCCGCGAGTGCTTCATCAATGGAATTATCTACCACTTCATAAACAAGGTGATGGAGTCCGAGGCTACCGGTTGATCCTATATACATGGCAGGACGTTTGCGGACTGCGGTCAATCCTTCAAGAACTTTTATATTATTAGCATCGTAAGTCTGGCTCATTTTTAGTCTTTCACACACTTATAGGCATTAATACTGCACAGTAATTATCACTTTGTTGCGGTAGGATCAGACTTGGCTTTCCACCTGCTCCTAAATACAGTTCTACCTCTTCACAATCAATATTGCTGAGAATATCCAAAAGATAATTTGCTTTAAATTTAGAAATTCTATCTTCAAGAGCGTAATTTATTTCAATTCTTTCGGTTGCATTTCCATATTCTGTTTTAGAGTAGATTTCTAGATTATCTGCCGATAGAGCAAGATTAATAGTACGATTTTTTTCATCGGATATAATTGAAACTCGTTTTATTGAGTCAAAAAGTTTTTGTGTATTTATATGTGCTTTTATGTCTGATTTTTCAGGTATAACGCGTCGATAGTTGGGAAATGTAGCATCTATAAGACGTATAGACAGGGTAATACAGTCAACATCTAGAATAATTTTTCCGTTTGTTGTTCGCATGTTTATGTCGTTATCTGTATTTTCACATATTTTTTTTATCTCCAGCAGTCCTTTTTTTGGAATGATGAAGCCTTGCTCCAATTTTTTATCCTCGTGCGGGAATGCTTCTTTAATACACACCAATCTATGTCCATCCGTAGCGACGTAATGTATCATTTTTCCTTCGGTATGCACAAACAATCCATTTAGATTATATTTTTTCTCGTCGTTTGAAATACAATTTATACATTTATCGATGATATTTTTTAGATCTTTAGCCTTATAAGCAGTCACGATTTCTGCCGACTCGTCTTTTATATCTGGGTATTCACTTGCATCTATAGCCGCAAGGTTAAATTCAGATTTTCCACTTTGAATAGTTATCCAGTTATTTGGTTGGGTAACTATTTTTATCAATTGCTCCGGCATCTCTTTTGTAATTTCGAACAGTTTTTTAGCAGGAAGTGTGGTTGTGCCATCTTCTATTACGTTAGCTTCAAGCTTTATTTTTATACTTATTTCCAGATCTGTTGCGGTTAAGTAGATAAAGCCTTGTTCTGCTTTTATTAAAACATTTGAGAGGATGGGGAGAGTTTTTTTCTTTTCAACAATCGATTGAATAAGAAGGAGGTTTTTGGTGAGTGGATCTTTATTTATCTCGATGTGCATTTTTATAGTCTCCCTGCTTTTATGTTTTTAGAAAAGATAGTAATAGGTAATAAGAGCTGTGGATTGTGGATAAGTCGGAATAAGTTCTATTTTTATTACGTATTTTTGCATCTGAGTATTTCTAGAATTTGTGGATAACTTCGTTTTTTTGTTGACTTATTCACACTTATTTTTTTGTTAACAGGTTTATCAAGAGCATTTACACATAGCGCCTAGTTTTTTTATCGATTTAACTTGGTAAAAGAGTGTTTTTTATATTTTTTAAGCTTTGTTTTAAGCTGGTATTAGTTAATAGCTCGGCGTCTATTTTTTTAATTGCGTGAATAACGGTAGAATGGTCTTTGCCGCCAAAATATTCGCCTATTTCTGGATAGGAGCATGATGTGAGTTGTCGGCATAAATACATAGCTATTTGGCGCGGATACACAAATTTTTTGGTTCGTTTTGCAGATTTTATATCGGATATTTTTATATTGAAATAATTGGTAACCTTCTTTTGAATATCTTCTACGGTTATTTCCTGGCTATACTCGACTATAATGTCTTTAAGAACTTCTTTAGCCATTTCGATGCTTATGGGAGTTGAAGTTAAACTTGCATAAGCCCCTATGCGTACCAGGTATCCTTCTAGTTCACGTATATTGCTGATAACGGATCCAGATAAAAATTCAGCAACATCTTCGGGCAGCACGATATTATTTTTTTCAGCTTTGGCTTCAAGAATTGCTTGTTTGGTCTCTTTGTCCGGAGCCTGAATATCGGCAATGAGCCCCCATTCGAAGCGAGAGCGTAGCCGTTCTTCTAGGCCTGGTATTTCTTTGGGGAATTTATCAGACGTTACAACTATCTGTTTATGTGAATCGTATAGGGAATTAAAGGTATGGAAAAATTCTTCTTGGGTTCTTTCTTTGCCAGCAATAAATTGCACATCATCGATTAATAGAACATCTATGGAACGGAATTTATTTCTGAATTCTTCCATTTTACCATAACGAATGGCGTTTATAAGCTCGTTGGTAAATTTTTCAGAAGAATAATAACATACAGCCGAATCTGCATCGTCTGCCTTTATTTTGTTTCCTATAGCATTAAGTAGGTGGGTTTTACCTAGCCCAACTCCGCCATATATGAACAGCGGGTTATAAATGGTTGCTGGGTTGTTGGCTACCGCAATAGCAGCAGCAGCGGCAAACTGATTCGAATTGCCGGAGATGAAGTTTTCAAAGCAGTACTCGGTGTTTATATTTGAAATTTGCCTACTTCGGGCCGGCTTGGATTCTACTATGTCATTTTTGAGTTTGCTCTTGCTTACAGGGGCTTTTTTAGGTATTACGGCGCTTACTTCTGCGATGTAAATTTCAACAGAAGTGGGGACGCCACTGATTTCTTCTGCAATGCTCTGTAGTTTTACGAGATAATTTGACTCGAGCCATTTTTTTACGAAGCGATTGCCTGCTTCAATTTTTATATGACCCGTAGTTGCGCCAGTGCACGTAAGGGGTTGGATCCATGTTTTGAAATTCTGCGCAGATATATCTTTTTCAAGCGCAGCTTTAATTTCATTCCATATGCTCGTATCTTGCGGTTTTTTATTCATGTCAACAATTTATCAACAGGGTGTATTTGTTTTTATATATATAATTCAACAACTTACAGGATATATAAAGTTTTCAACAATTTATCAGAGCCGGTGCGTACTAGCAAGATATTTTATTAAGCCCAGCAACAGAGCTAAATCAATTGCTTGATTACAGGGTGTTTTTAGCTTGTGCAGGGGAACTAGAATGTGTATGTTGTCGGTTTGTATCTGGCTAAACAGTTAAATATGGAGATAAAATCATGAAAAGAACATATCAACCAAGTCGAGTAAGTAGAAAAAGAACCCACGGGTTCAGAAAACGGATGTCAACCCCAGGCGGGCGCAATGTTATAAAAAACAGGCGGGCACGTGGTAGATCACGGTTGGCTGCGACAATCCCCGTTAAGTAATTGCTATCCCGTAGTTTGCCAAAGAGCCATCTGATTAGACGGCCCTACGAGTACAAGGCAGTATTTAAACAGGGGAAAAAATATAATTTCTCCAGTTTTTATGTCTATGTTCTGGCGAAGGAAGAAGGCCCCACTCGGTTAGGACTAGTTGTTAGTCGTAAAGTCGGTGGGGCTTTTTTGCGTAATAGGTACAAGCGTATCATAAGAGAATATTTTCGTACTCACTATGCGATTCTACCTATCCATACTGATATTGTTGTGTGCATGCGACCGTTACCGACAAATACGCTTTCCAGTACTTTGAATTCTCAACTCGATGGTTTGAGCACTTTGGGCTTTCAACGAGGATGAGTAAATGCTTGATCGCACTGGTCCATTTTTATCAGATTTATATTTCTCCCTGTAAGCTTCCCTGCTGTCGTTTTGTGCCTACCTGTTCTGAGTATAGTATCCAAGCTCTGGAAAGGTATGGCGTTATTAAGGGAATTTGGCTTTCGTGTATACGTATTCTTAAATGCAACCCTTTGTTTAAGGGTGGATATGACCCTTTAAAGTAGTATAAGGCTTTGATATGGAAAATAAAAATACCATTTTAGCGCTACTCCTGATGTTGCTTGTTTGGACTGGATTTACCTTTTTATTTCCCTCACATGAAGAGCGTGAGGGGGGTAAAACACAGGTTACGGCAGTTAGTTCTGACTCAGCAGAGTCGGTCGACGCGCGCAAAACTCAAACAACTGGCAATAATAATCGACAAACCGAATCCTTTTCTGAGGTTTCTAGTGATACATTTAAGGTGCGCGAAGAGGACAAATTTGTCGCTTTTACCAACGATGTATACTCGATAACGTTTAATTTGCGTGGTGGGGTAGTCTCTTCTATTGAGTTGCTGGATTATCTCCAAGAAAATTTTTCCGATTCCCTTCCAGTGGCCTTACTTGATAACAAACACGATATTTCTACTCTTGGACTCTTTTCCGGGGGTGGTTTTGGTTTACGTGGGGATGAATCATATAGTTTTACGCAGCATAACAAAGGTTCGTCGCAGGTTGTAGTGCTCTCTACAGCACTTGATAATGGTATCATGCTGTCCAAAACCTTAACTTTTTGGCCTGATACATACCTGATTAACGTACATGTGGAGTTGGAAAACACCGGAAATATGGTGTTGTCGGATGCTTTACAACTTAAATTAAATAACTATTGGCACGATGATTTAGCTGGAAATCGTTTTGATTATCTTGGCTTCACTTCTTATGTTGACGGTAAATTACATGAAGATGAGATCAAAGATATTCAGAGTGCTAAAAAAACCTATACCGGTGATATCTCGTGGTCAGGGTATACAGATAAATATTTTCTTTCGGCACTGGTAAATAGTGATAATGTTTTTGATTCAGTATTGTTAGAGCGTAATGGAGAGCGCATTTCTAATACAGTGCGCGTATCTGATTTAAGTATAGCTCCTGGTGCAAAAGAGTCTTTCAATTTTGACGTATATTTGGGCCCAAAAAATATTGACTATTTAGGTGCTTCTGGCAAAAAATTGACCGAGGTGGTGGATTTTGGATTTTTTGCTTTTTTATCTAAACCACTGCATATGTGTTTGAAGTTTTTTTATACGTTTATACATAATTACGGGATCGCCATAATTATTTTAACCGTAATTATCAAGTTGCTATTTTGGCCTTTGACGCAGAAAAGTTACACATCAATGCGTGCAATGCAGACCTTGCAGCCAGAAATGAAAAAATTACGCGAAAAATTCCGTGGTGATAAAGAAGGTCTCAACCGTAGTATGATGGAACTGTATAAAGAGCACAGGGTTAATCCTCTTGGTGGTTGTCTACCAATGCTTGTACAGATTCCAGTTTTTATCGCTCTGTATAAGGTTCTGCTTGGGACCATTGAACTGCGCCATGCCCCGTTTGCGTTTTGGCTTACGGATTTGTCGGTAAAGGATCCATACTATATAACTCCGATTATTATGGGTGCTACGATGTTCATTCAGCAAAAAATGACACCGAGTACTATGGATCCTATGCAAGCGAAAATGATGTTGGCTATGCCCGTGGTGTTTACTTTTATTTTCCTAAATTTCCCCAGTGGGCTTGTACTGTACTGGTTGGTAAACAACCTTTTAACTATTCTGCAACAGTACTTAATCTATAGAAAACCCGTGTCTGTTAAGGGCTAATTCGTAGGTGTAATTGCCAAGCATGCTCATACCCGCCTGGTTTTGTTGATGCAGGCGGGTATATGATTATGCAGAATTATTTCTTTTACAGTCTCCGCTTGTTCATAGCAACTGTGTCTCAAGTACCCTTCTATGCTATTTTAGAGGGGTTTTTTTATGGAGATTCCCTATGTTAAGCTCCGAAGATACAATTATTGCACCAGCTACCGCGGTAGGAATTGGTGCTATAGCTATTATTCGCATATCAGGGCCCAAGGCATTTGAGCATCTGAAGAGCTGTTTTAAACCAACACGAATAGGCGCTACCTTAAAGAGCCATGTGCTCACATACGGAACAATTGTAAATGCGCGCGCAATACCAATTGACCATGTGATGGCCGTCTATATGCAAGCTCCTGCGTCATTCACACGTGAAGATGTGGTTGAGATTCATTGTCATTCCAATACTTATGTCGTGCGCCAAATTTTGGAACTTTTTGCAGCGATGGGATGCAGACTTGCCGAAGCAGGCGAGTTTACCTATCGGGCATTTATGCACGGAAGAATTGACCTAGCAGAAGCGGAGGCAATTGCTGAACTGATTGACGCAGGTTCAGTTACCTCAGCTAGGGTTGCCATGCAACATCTAGAAGGAAGTATTACCGCTATTGCAACTCAGTTGCATGACCAATTATTGCAGATAGCCGCTCAGGTTGAGGCTTACTTAGATTTCCCCGAAGATGAAGTTGATTACATTCATGTCAACACATTAACTTCTAGTGTCGATTCAGTAATTGCACTTCTTGATCCTCTTCTCTCCACTTTTTACGCTGGTAAGGTTCTCCGCGAGGGCTTATCCATACTTATTCTGGGCGAGCCGAATGTTGGCAAGAGTTCTTTGTTAAATTATTTGTTGGGTTATGATAGAGCTATTGTTACTGATATTCCCGGAACTACCCGAGATTTTATTGAAGAGCGGATTACCCTTGGGCACTTACCCGTAAGGCTTGTTGATACTGCCGGTCTCCGCAAGTCTAAGGATATCATTGAGCAGACCGGAGTACAGCGCGCAAAGGAGAAAGCGAAGGATGTCGACCTTATCCTTTACGTTGTAGATGGAAGTCAGGAGCAGTCTTCACTAAAAGCGGCAGAGGGTCTTTTTCAAGCTGAGATACCTGTTATTGTGGTGGTGAATAAAGCTGATAAGTTTACTGAGTCTAAAACTGGCAATTTCGAATTTGCGCAACCCTTTGTATGTATATCTGCACTTACTGGATTTGGTATTGATGCATTGAAGCAGGCCATAGAGCAAGAATTCAGTGTCCCTAAGGCATCAAACTCAAGTATTCTGACTGAGAAGCGACATTTCGATATTTTTGCTCAGGTAAAATCTGAGCTTATTTCTTTCAGTCAAGGATTGTCTGCGCAACTTCCTGGCGAACTTCTGGCTTGTCATATATACACAGCTATGTCTGCGCTAGGACGAATTACCGGTGAGACCGTACCTGAAGACGTTTTAAGTCAGATTTTCTCAAAATTTTGTGTTGGAAAATAATGTTTCACGTGAAACATAGGCGATAAATATGTCAATTTACGAAACGAAATATGATGTAATAGTTGTTGGGGCGGGCCATGCGGGGTGTGAAGCTGCACTTGCTGCTGCACGCATGAACGCAAAAACGCTGCTGTTGAATCTTAATCTAGATGCTGTCGCACAGTTATCCTGCAATCCAGCCATAGGCGGGTTGGCTAAGGGTCACTTGGTTAGAGAGATTGATGCACTCGGCGGGCAAATGGGTTTGGCGATAGACGCAACCGGGATACAATTCCGAACGCTAAATACTAAGAAAGGTCCGGCGGTGCGGGCGCTAAGGGCCCAGGCTGACCGTATGGCGTATTCGCGCTATATGAAAGGAATCGTGGAGAATTACCCAATGTTAGATCTGAAACAGGGGGTAGTTGAAAAACTTAAGATTGAACAAGGTCGGATATGTGGAGTGGAAACAAAAGAGGGCATCTCTTTTGTTGCAAATACAGTGGTGTTAACCACGGGTACCTTTATGCACGGGATTATTCATGTGGGCTTAAGCTGCTATCCTGGAGGCAGGGGTGGAGAACCGCCTTCTGAAGGGCTTTCAGAGCAGTTGCGAACCTATGGACTAGAAGTGGGTCGACTTAAAACTGGTACCCCACCGCGTCTCCATAGCGGCAGTATTGATTACACTAAAACACAGAAACAGCCCGGTGACGACCCCGCGCGACCGTTCTCCTTTTTGAACAAAGCTCGTACCCGTCCGCAGGTGTGTTGCTATATCACAGAGACCAATGAGGCTACCCACGCTGCTATTAGCAGTGGTTTGGATAGGTCACCTCTTTATAGTGGCGTTATCGAGGGGGTTGGGGTGCGCTATTGCCCCTCCATTGAAGATAAAATTGTGCGTTTCCCAGAAAAGCTTAGCCATCACGTATTTCTGGAGCCTGAAGGGTTGGACACCGTAGAGATATACCCCAATGGTGTATCCACGTCGCTCCCAGCAGATGTTCAGCTAAAATTTCTGCGCACAATTCCAGCGCTTGAGCGCGTGGAGATTATGCGCCCTGGGTACGCCATTGAATATGACTATGTGGACCCAATTCAGTTGAAAAATACCTTGGAAACCAAAGCTATAAAGGGGCTGTTTCATGCCGGGCAAATAAACGGGACCTCTGGCTATGAAGAGGCCGGAGCACAGGGGTTGGTCGCTGGCGTCAATGCGGTACAGTATTTAAGAAATAACCCCCCCCTGATAGTGGGCCGAGCTGCAGGCTACACTGGGGTTTTGATTGACGATCTTGTAACCTTGGGATCCAAGGAACCATATCGCATGTTTACCTCTAGGGCGGAATATAGACTGCTTTTACGTGAAGATAACGCCGACCAGCGGCTGACCACTATTGGCAGAGAACTGGGTTTGGTTAATGATACGCGTTGGCGCATGTTCCAAGAGAAAATGGAAGCAAAGGAACAGGGCGAGGCAATTCTTAATACTAGGCGTGTGCGCCCCGGCGACAGTGATGTTCTACGCCAGATGGACATGGAAGAATTGAAAAATGGACATAGCTTAGCTGAATTGCTAAAACGTCCAGATGTCGATATTGAAAAGTTGACTGAGATTGAAGAGGAACTAAAAAAGCTTCCAGAAGATGTTTTGCAGCAACTTGAAGTAGAGACCAAATACGCGGGTTACATTGCTAGACAATTGGAGCAAGTACAGCGGACTGAAAAAACAGAAGCTATAAAAATTCCTGCAGGTTTTGATTATTCCAAAGTGGCGAGTCTATCCTCAGAGGTAAAAGAAAAACTTATGAAGGTACAGCCAGAAAATTTAAGACAAGCAGGTAAAATATCTGGGGTTACCCCAGCAGCAGTAGCGGTATTGGCCGTGCTACTAAAGGGCCGACATTGAATGGATATTTGTAAAAATCACGTTAGAGAACTCCTGGAAGGTATTGTGTCTCAGCCGGATAAAGTAATCGCAGAATGCGATATTTTCATCCACGAACTGCTTAAGTGGAACGCGCGGGTTAATCTTACCTCCATAGTTACTCCAACAGAATGTTGGGAGAAACATATTCAAGACTCGCTGTTGCCGTTACCATATCTACAGCATGAAACTAGCCTGCTTGACATTGGATCAGGAGCAGGTTTGCCTAGTATACCTCTGAAACTTTGCCTCCCAGAAATGGTAATAACTTCGGTAGATAAGGTAAGAAAAAAAATAAATTTTCAAAACCACTGCAAACGGTTACTGAAGCTGAAAAATTTCAATGCAACAACTGTTAGGTTGGAGCATATTTTATGCTCAGAAAAAAAATATGCCGTTGTTACAGCGAGAGCTCTAGCCTCGCTGGAAGAGTTGATAAAGCTTGGAAGTCCACATGTAGAGGCGGGGGGTGTGCTGCTGGCGATGAAGAGTAAGGTAGGTGACGAAGAAATGGAGCGAGGTCAAATAGCAGCTGAAGGTGCGGCTATGGAGTTCGAGCGTATAATAGAATGTCGCCTGCAGCCATCCGGGGCAGAACGCCAGCTTATCTTTATACGCAAGAAAGAGACCGTTAAGCTCTAGGAATTAATACCAAAGTAAAAAAATATAGTAACTCGTATTGTATGTTAAAGTGTGAATTAAAGAAGTTATTGTGCCTCAAAATTACAGGTGGAGACTTATATGGCTGATGTAATCGCCATTGCTAACCAAAAGGGTGGTGTGGGAAAAACTACAACAGCGGTTAATCTGGCGGCGTCCTTAGCGGCGGCGGATAAAAAGATTTTGTTGGTAGACATGGACCCACAGGGGAATGCCTGCAGTGGCGTTGGGGTAGATGTGAACATACCGGAGTTTACGGTCTATGATGTCCTTATGCACGCTGAGATGAGTGCCGAAGCTGCCATCATAGAAACCCAGTTCCCTGGTCTGTCACTAATTCCAGCGAACAGTGACCTTATTGGGGCTGAGATTGAGCTGGTAGGTGAAAGTGGCAGAGAGTTAAAATTAAAAAACAAAATTGAACAAATTAAGCAGAACTACGATTACATAATAATAGATTGCCCTCCATCCCTAGGTTTGTTGACGGTGAATTCATTGGTTGCTGCTTCTAGTGTGATAGTGCCGTTGCAGTGCGAGTATTACGCTATGGAAGGATTAAGCAGACTAACACAGACTTTAGGCTTAATTAGAAAGCAGCTAAATGTAGATTTGCGCCTGGAAGGCATTGTCTTAACCATGTTCGACCGACGCAACAATTTGTCGCATCAGGTTGGGGATGAAATTCGGCTCCATTTTAAGGAGCAAGTATTCAATACCGTCATTCCTCGCAATGTTCGCCTCTCAGAATCCCCGAGTCACGGGATGCCGGCTCTAATGTATGATGTTGCCTCAAGCGGAGCAAAAGCATATCTAGAGTTGGCCCACGAGTTAATTCAGAGGGAAAAAACCAATGGCTAAACGACCTGCACTGGGAAAAGGGATGGGAGCTCTCCTGGACTCCGCTGCGCAAACGGGCAGAGGTCAATATTTTCTTTGTCCCATTGAAGAGCTAAAGCCTCACGCCAACCAGCCGAGAAAGCACTTTGACGGGGCTAAAATGGAAGAGTTGGTGGAATCTATCCGCCAAAAAGGAGTTATTCAACCCCTGGTTGTACGCCGAGAGGAAAACTTCTATCAGATAATCGCCGGAGAACGGCGCTGGCGCGCGGCCCAGAAAGCGGGCTTAAAGGAAATCCCCGTAACCATTCAAGATGTTTCCGAGGACTGGGCTCTTGAAATTGCTCTGATAGAAAACATCCAGCGCGAAGATTTAAATCCTATCGAAGAAGCAGAGGCCTACGCCTATCTCGTTAAGCACTTCGATTTGTCCCAAGAAGAAGTTGCAAAAAGGGTTGGCAAGAGTAGGTCAGCAGTTGCTAATGCATTACGTTTACTGCGACTACCTGAAAAAATCTGCACTCAAGTTATAACTGGAGCGCTGAGCATGGGGCATGCGCGAGCACTTCTTGCGCTGGAGCATGAAGATGAGATAGAGGAGGCTGCTGACCGAATTTGTCATAACAATCTATCTGTTCGTGAAACGGAAAAACTGGTAAAAAAAATAAAGAATTTTGACCACTCTGTGGAGCATGAAAATCCGCCGACGGTGTCTAATCCAGAATTGCAAAAACTTGAGGATATTCTTCGCAAAAATCTTGGGGCTAAGGTCAAAATCACCACTAAAGGCCAGGGGGGAAAGATCGAAATCTCATACGCTAATCCTCAAGATCTCGAGCGTTTACTAGATTATCTAAATTTGGTATAAAACCATAAATCGGGGTGAAAACAAGACATCGGTATAACCTTGTTAAATATTAGCCGTGCAGACCTAAGTTGAACAAATCGTCACTCCAGTCAACAGCCCAATAATTCGGAACACAATTCAGGTTAAGTGAAAGTAAAAATCCAGCATTTCACACCGACTCAGCCGTGTTAAAACACGCCTATACACGTAAAACCTTGACTTTATCCTAAGCCTTATGCTAAGTCTTCCCTGCTCTGCGCTGCAGGGCTTTTTTGTAGTGTAGCGCCAGCAATATTAGACACCGGTGTACGGTGCACTTTTATCGCGAGTCTAAAGCTTACGTGCGAGAAGATTTCGCGAGTAGCTTATTTCATAGGTATCGAAACTAAAAGAGGGGTAGCGCCGTGATAAGCATTGATTGGACCTTCCTAGTGCAGTTCACCAACTTCGTGGTACTGATGGTGATTCTGAATGTACTATTATATCGCCCACTGCGAAATGTGATGGCACAACGGAAGGAAGGGATTGAAGCTAAACATCAAAGGGCCCGTGATCTCGAAGTATCCATAAATGAAAAAATGGAGCGCTACGAGAAAAGCCTGCATGCAGCGAAGGTAGATGCCGGACAGGCGGCTACGTTGATTCGTAAAGAGGCCGCAAAGCGCGAGGCAACCATTCTGGGTTCTGCACGCATGGAAGCCAGTGGCCACCTAGATCTTATAAAAGCTCAGGTTGCAAAGCAGGCTGAGGCGGCGCGCAGCGGTTTGAAGAACGAGACACAGGTGCTTGCTGCCGCTATCGCTGGGAAGGTTTTGGGGAGGAAGGTTAAATGATTTCTTTGCATGCAGTAAAAAAACATGCTGCTACTTGTCTTGTCAGTGCAGGTTTTATTGGCCTGAGCGCAGGGGTTGTTTTAGCCTCAGGCGATGGTGCCCAGCACGCTGATAGTGGTGTGTTGCTGAAAGATTTTCTTTACCGTTTGTTTAACTTCGCCATCCTTGTTGGTGGTCTGGCTTATTTTGTCGCCAAGCCGCTAAAAAATGCACTGGCCGGTAGACGCGAGGGTATCGAAGAAGAACTCAAAAAGGCGCGTGAAGCTGCCGAGCACGCAGAACTGCGCTTTGCAGAATATGGTGCTAAATTAACCAGCGCGGAAGAAGAGATTGAACAAATAAAGATCGATATCCGCAACGAAGCTGAACAGGAAAAACAGCGCATCATCGCGGAAGCTGAAGAAATGGCTGCCAAGATCAAGGAAGACTCTGGAAAAACTGCAGAGCACGAGATTGAGAAAGCTCGCCTTGTTTTACGCCAAGAGGCAGCCGAACTAGCGGTTGAACTGGCTAAAGATATACTCAAGGACAGTTTTAACCGTGAAGATCAAGCGCGTTTGGTGGAAGAATACAAGCTTAAAGTAGGAGAACTACATTGAGTAAAAGTGCGATTTCAAAGCGGTACGCCAAGGCGTTGGTAGAGATTGCAAACGAAAAAGATCTGCTGGAATCCTTCGCAGGAGAACTGGGTAAGATTAATAGTTTGCTGAAGCGTGAGACGGCGCTGCGTCTGTTGCTCGAAAGTCCTACTCTCGCGGTCGAAAAAAAGTCAGCGATGATGGCGGATGTAGTCCAGGCCATGGAATGCTCAGAGGGGATACGTAATTTTGTCTGTTTGCTTACACTCAAGGACAGAATTCAGTTTATCTCTCAGATTTACACCGAATATATAAAATTAGCTGATGAGATCAGAGGTATTGTTCGGGCCAGAGTAGAGAGCGCGACAAAACTTACTAAAGCTCAGATAGCCAGTATAAAAGAAGGTCTTGAACAACAGACCGGGAAAACGGTCAATCTGAATACTAGAGTTAATTCAGAATTGTTGGGTGGGCTTAAAGCCGAAGTTGGCGGAAAAGTATTTGACGGTAGTATTAAAACCCAGTTACAGCGGATTGAAGATACCTTAAAGAAGGGGTAGGCGTACTCATGGAAATCAAAGCAGAAGAAATCAGTGCGATAATCAGAAAGCAAATTGAAAATTATGCTGGCGGTGTCGAGGTAAGTGAAACCGGCAGCATTATCTCCATCGGTGACGGCATCGCCCGTATTCATGGCCTGGATAAAGCCATGTCGGGAGAGCTCCTAGAGTTTCCTGGTGGCGTCATGGGGATGGTCTTGAACCTAGAGGAAGACAACGTCGGTGCGGCGCTGCTTGGTGAGGGCCAACACATCAAAGAGGGTGACACCGTCAGAAGAACCGAGCGCATCGTTGAGGTTCCAGTTGGAGAGCAACTGCTCGGACGCGTGGTTAACGGCATTGGAGTTCCCATCGATGGTAAAGGCGAGATCAAAACCGAAACCTTTGGTCAGGTTGAGATTAAGGCTCCCGGCATCGTTGAGCGAAAGTCCGTTCACGAACCTGTGCAGACCGGCCTTAAAGCCATTGACTCCATGGTTCCCATCGGTCGTGGTCAACGTGAGCTGATCATCGGTGACCGTCAGACTGGTAAAACAGCTGTAGCCATTGATACCATCATTAATCAGAAGGGCCAGGATGTAGTCTGTATCTATGTCGCAATCGGCCAGAAGCGCTCAACTGTTGCGCAGGTTGTGGATAAGCTCAAACAGCACGGTGCCATGGACTATACCATCGTCGTAGCTGCTACCGCATCTGACCCAGCGCCCTTGCAGTTTATCGCACCCTACACTGGCGTCACCATGGGTGAGTATTTCCGCGATAATGGCAAGCATGCGGTAATCATCTATGATGACTTGTCCAAACAGGCGGTAGCTTATCGTCAACTCTCGTTGCTGCTGCGTCGTCCGCCAGGACGTGAGGCATTCCCCGGAGACGTTTTCTACATCCACAGTCGTTTGCTTGAGCGCGCAGCTAAGCTTAGCGATGAGCGTGGTGCTGGATCTCTGACCGCACTGCCTATCATCGAAACCCAAGCCGGTGACGTTTCAGCATACATCCCCACAAACGTTATCTCCATCACGGACGGGCAGATTTTCCTTGAAACAGACCTGTTCTATTCAGGGGTGCGTCCGGCTATTAACGTAGGCCTCTCAGTCTCACGTGTTGGTGGTAGTGCGCAGATTAAAGCGATGAAGCAGGTAGCAGGGACATTGCGCCTGGCATTGGCTCAATATCGCGAAATGGCTGCTTTTGCCCAGTTCGGTTCTGACCTTGACGCCACCACACAACGGCAACTGCAACGTGGCGAGCGACTGGTAGAGATCCTTAAGCAACCCCAGTACAAACCTCTTACCGTTGAAGAGCAGGTAGTCATTATCTATGCTGCTAACAATGGCTATGTAGATGGTTTCCCCGTTCACTCAATGCAAAAATACGAGCGGGAACTGCTAAGCTTAATGCATACGAAGCACGCTGATTTCCTGAAGGATCTACAGCAGAAGAAAGCTATAGACAGTGCTCTCGAAGACCGTCTGAAGAAGGCCCTTGAATAGTTCAATAGTCAGTTTGTAGCATAAGCAATCAGCTGAGGATTCAATAATGGCAAATCTCAAGGAGATAAAGAAACGCATAAGCTCGGTTAAGAATACGCAACAGATAACCAATGCGATGAAAATGGTGTCTGCTGCGAAATTACGCCGAGCACAGGAAGCAGTCGTGGCAGCTAGGCCCTACGCCAACAAAATGCGTGAGGTGCTGAGCAGTATTGCAGAGCGCGACATAGAAACCACCCATCCATTGCTGCACCAGCGGGGGAAAGAGAATGCCCTGGTTTTACTGATAACAGCGGATCGTGGACTTTGTGGCGGCTTCAATAGCAGCATAGCCAAGGCAGGAGCGCAGTTTGCTGTGGGAAAAACCCACGCATACAACAACTACACCTTGCGTATTGTGGGTAAAAAAGGCAACGACCTGCTCAAGCGGCATGCAGAGCTGACCATCGATAAAGTTTATGAAAATATTACTGCCAGTGTCTCTTATGCTACCGCCTCATTGCTGGGACAAGAGGTTGTCTCAGATTATGCAGAGGGAAAATTTGATGCTGTATATATCATCTAC
The DNA here is from genome assembly GCA_028685815.1 of Desulfuromonas sp. Taxonomy (GTDB): domain Bacteria; phylum Desulfobacterota; class Desulfuromonadia; order Desulfuromonadales; family Desulfuromonadaceae; genus JAIVHC01. The sequence goes on along the minus strand of JAQUDG010000006.1, from coordinate 22,184 downwards.
AATCAGTTTCACAGCGCCATAAATCAGGAAGTGACCATCAAGCAATTACTGCCGATTGTTCCCGAGAGCAAGGAAGATGAGCAGTTTGTAGCGGACTACATTTACGAGCCCAGTTGCGAAAAGGTATTGCATTCGATTTTGCCCAAATATATCGAAGTGCAGATTTTCGGTGCTCTGCTTGAGTCCGTGGCATCAGAGCATGGAGCACGTATGAGCAGTATGGATAGTGCGACCAAGAATGCCTCTGAGATGATTGACAAGCTGACCTTGCAATATAACCGGGCGCGACAAGCGGCGATAACCAAAGAACTGATGGAAATCGTATCCGGTGCTGAGTCGATAAAATAGCAAATTTAGAATAAAACTCTCCACGTTGTGGTGCTAAAGGAGTAATTCATCATGAACAAGGGTAAGGTAGTTCAAGTCATCGGACCGGTGGTTGACATTCAGTTTGAGGCCGGCAAGCTTCCTGAGATATATCACGCGGTTAAAATAACCAATCCCGCCATTAGCGATAAAGAATGGAACCTGGTGTGTGAAGTAGCACAGCATCTGGGGGAAAATACCGTACGTACTATCGCAATGGATGGTACCGAAGGGTTGGTTCGCGGCCAGGAAGTACTGGATACCGGCAAACAGATCCTCATGCCTGTAGGTAAGCAGACCCTGGGACGTATTATGAACGTAATCGGTGAGCCTGTTGACGAAGCTGGCCCAATTGAAGCGGACGAATACTGGGAAATCCATCGGCCGGCACCTGAATTTGTTAAGCAGTCCACTACGGTAGAATCGTTTGAAACCGGAATCAAGGTTATTGACCTTCTTGCACCTTATGCGCGTGGCGGTAAAATTGGCCTGTTCGGTGGCGCGGGTGTAGGCAAGACCGTCCTCATCATGGAGCTGATCAACAACGTTGCCCAGCAACATGGTGGTTTCTCTGTGTTTGCCGGTGTTGGCGAGCGAACCCGTGAAGGTAATGACCTTTGGGAAGAGATGAAGGAATCAGGAGTTCTGGACAAAGCGTCACTTATTTACGGTCAGATGAACGAGCCCCCTGGTGCCCGTGCCCGTGTTGCGCTGTCAGCTCTTACTGTTGCGGAGTATTTCCGTGACGAGGGTGGCCAGGACGTGCTCCTATTTGTAGATAATATTTTCCGCTTTACCCAGGCTGGTTCAGAGGTTTCTGCTCTCCTCGGTCGTATCCCCTCTGCGGTTGGATACCAGCCCACTCTGAGTACTGAGATGGGTGAATTGCAAGAGCGTATTACCACTACCGATAAGGGTTCCATCACTTCGGTACAGGCTGTTTATGTCCCTGCTGACGACCTTACTGACCCTGCTCCGGCAACGGTTTTTGCTCACCTTGACGCAACTACTGTTCTTTCACGTCAGATTGCAGAGCTAGGCATTTACCCAGCTGTTGACCCCCTTGACTCCAGTAGTACAATCCTTGACCCTCAGATTGTGGGTGAAGAGCACTACGGGCTTGCACGCGAGGTACAGTTTGTTCTGCAGCGCTACAAGGATTTGCAAGATATTATTGCCATCCTTGGTATGGACGAGCTCTCTGAAGAAGATAAGTTGGTGGTAGCCCGCGCACGTAAAATTCAACGCTTCCTGTCACAGCCGTTCTTTGTTGCAGAGGTGTTCACCGGCTCACCCGGGAAGTACGTAGAGCTCAAAGATACCATCAAAGGATTTCGTGAAATTCTTGATGGTAAGCATGACAATCTGCCTGAGCAGGCTTTTTACCTTGTTGGTACCATTGAGGAAGCTGTTGAAAAAGCCAAGTCAATGGCAGCAGCGTAGTCTGAGGCTGTTTGATTGTGGTTGTCTTGCTCCTATAAAGGAAGTTGTACATGGCTGATAAATTGAAACTTGAGATGGTAACACCTTATAAACAGGTGCTCTCCGAAGAGGTCGATGAGCTGGTAATGCCGGGTACGCTGGGTGAACTGGGTATTCTCCCCGGCCATTCACCCCTTCTGACAACCTTGAAAGTAGGAGTGCTTACCTATCGGAAAGGCACCTCTTCATATCATGTAGCTGTAAACTGGGGCTATGTGGAGGTTGAAGATGACACTGTCATTGTTCTGGCTGAAACTGCGGAGCCCGCTGATCAAATTGATAAGGTGCGTGCCCAAGCAGCAATGGGTAGAGCAGAAGAAGCTCTCAAAAAGCTGGATCCGGAAGATAAGGAATATCGCATAATGGAAGCTGCATTACAGCGTGCCTTGCTCCGTATTGAAGTTGCAGGGGGTAATTAAACCAACCCGCTGCTTGAATTGAGAATAACAAACGGGCAGGCTCATTGAGCTTGCCCGTTTGTTATTGTAGACTCGATTTTTTGATGTTTGCCCCCACTAGGCCAGATCTCCTCCCCTCCTCTGGGACATAAGTCATTGTTTTATTAAGTTCTTTCCCGAGTCTCGTCCACAGCGTAGCTTCCACACCCGCTTAAACAATTATCTAACTATGTCTAAATATTGGAAATGCACGTAGCCGAAGAGTACAAAAACATTGCGTTATACTGTATACAGTATACAATAATCTTTGTGTATGAAGTACGCTTGACATTAGTTTAGCGAATTTAAGCAGGGGCAAAACAGGCCATACATTAAGTTAATGGTTTTAACTTATATGGAGATCAACAAGTGCAGCATCAAACATTGCGTGAAAAAATTCTTGAAAATATTCGGGACGCTATTCTCAAAGGGGAACTTAAACCGGGAGAACGGGTGTCTGAACCGGATATCGCTGAACGCTATGGCATCAGTCGCACACCAATCCGTGAGGCATTCCGTCAGCTAGAGTCAGAGGGTTATCTTACTGTAGTTCCACGTAAAGGTGCCGTGGTAGCAAAGCATACGGAAAAAGATATTGAGGAGTTTTACTCAATAAAAAGTGTCCTTGAGGGTTACGCGGCACATCTGGCTGCTGAAAAAATGACTGCCAAGGATTTAGATAAACTTGAAGCCATCAATAACCGGTTGGCTAAGCTGAGCAAGACCAATGATGTTAAAACCTTTTTTCGGGTGCATAACGAATTTCATGAATATTTTATTCGTGCCGCGGGAAACCAGCGATTGCTGGAGTTGATTCATCAATTGCTTCAGAAATTCGAATATCTGCGGGTTGCATCGTTGTCGATTAATGGGCGTATGGAAATCTCCGTCCAGGAACATAAGAAGATCCTAGATGCATTTCGCCGTAACGATGGCGCCGCGGCAGATTTATTGGTGCGGAAAAATGCTGCCTATGGAGGGCAGGTGCTACTCCAGAGCAAAAATCCCGATGAAGGTATTACTTCCGGTTGTGTATGAAGTCGTATGCTGTGCTTAGGCGCGAAATCGCTTACTGTGTTCGACCATATAGACTGCTGCAAGTATCAGAATCAGCGTTAATCCGCCGCTTAGAATAAACGCAAGCCATAGGGAGATATCTCCGGTCCCAAGTAGGGCATGGCGAAATCCATCTAAAAGATAAAATAGCGGATTACACTGTGACACGGTACGCCAGAACGGGGGAAGAATAGAGATCGGATAGAAAACTCCCCCTAAAAATACTAGGGGCAGGATTACAAAATTTATGTACAGAGATAGGCCGTCAAAACTGTCGGCAAAAGTACCAGCCATAAGCCCCAATACCGCGAATAACATACTCGCGATTACTGCCATTAAAACCGCGTAGCATGGATGAGCCCAGGGAAGAGTAGCGAACTGGGTCGAGACCAAGCCTACCACCACCCCAACCAGAAGTCCTCGCAACATTCCTGCCAAAGTATACGCCGCCACAATCTGCTTAGAAGACAAAGGCATCACTAAAAGGTCTGCAATACTCCCAAGATGGCGTGACATAAACAACGATGATGAGGTATTGGTGAAGGAGTTGTTGATTACCCCCATCAGAATCAACCCGGGTATCACAAACTGCGCGTAGCTGAAGCCGTCCACCACGCTGATTCGCTCCCCAAGGGTCGCTCCGAAGACAAACAGATACAGCGACGTTATCAGGATGGGTGTCACCAGGGTCTGGGTCCATACCTGCATAAAGCGGCGCACCTCCTTGAGAAGAAGGGTAAAAAATGCGCGATGTGCGGAGAAGCTATCCTCATTTGAATAAAATTGCATACTTAGATTATCTATTGTTTGCTGTAGTTAGTGTTTAGGCCGCGTCTCGCGGGTGAGGCGTAGAAAGATCTCCTCCAGGGAAGGCTCGGAGGAGGTGATGTCATGCACAACCATTTTGCTAGCAACCAATTCCGCCACGATAGCACCGATATCATCATTTGCTGAAGCGACAAATGAAACTCTGGTACCTGCTTTATTCAGTGTGGGGTTAAAGCGTTGCAGGACAGGTGGGATAGTAGGCATGGGGCTGCGAAGGTGGAGATCAAAATGGCGCGTGCGTTCATATTGTACTAAAATGTCCGTCTGTTCCAGCGCTACTAGGCATCCGTCTTTTAAAATAGCGATGCGATTACACATTTGTTGCGCTTCTTCCAAATAATGGGTGGTGAGGAGGATGGAGGTTCCGCTGGCGTTAATATCGCGGATAAATTGCCACAGGGTGTGGCGCAGCTCAACATCGACACCGGCTGTAGGTTCATCTAGTATTAACAGCCTGGGTTTGTGAATTAGGGCCTTGGCTAACATGAAGCGGCGCTTCAAGCCACCCGAGAGCTGGTGCATCCCTTTATGAATGTGAGGTCTGAGCTGCAAGCGGTCAATCAGATAGTCATACCATTGGTGATCACGCCTAATGCCGAAGAAACCCGGATGTAGTGCCAGTGCCTGCTGTATGGTAAAAAAAGGGTCGGCAACGATCTCTTGATGCATGATACCGGTTAATCTCTTTGCTTGAGGTGGTGCTGACTGGTGCGGAGTGATCTTGTGTTCATAAATATTGATCTCTCCCCCCCCTATGCGAGTGACACCGCCAATCATATTAATGGTGGTGCTCTTCCCCGCACCGTTGGGCCCAAGCAAGCCAAAAATCTCCCCTGGAGCTATGGAAAAACTGAGATTGTCTACTACTTTGGTTGCGGCGTAAGTTTTGGACAGGTTTTTAATTTCCAATGCTGGTTTCATGCTACTACTATAGCCCAAAATATGCGAACCTGAGAACCTTTCATTTTGCCAGATGATTGTGTAGAGTTACCCGCAAGTGCAGTTGGGGCTGGCGGTTGCAATGCGCGACCATGCTGATACCCCTGGCGTTAGTTGAGTCCTTGGGGTACCTGATGCACACAGAAAGATTGGGGCAGAAACCGCAGCGTAGACCAGGCGGTAGACCCGCTAGAAAGATGTATATACCATGAAAAAGGCAATAGTTCTTTACAGCGGTGGCTTAGATTCTACCACCTGCGTAGCCATCGCACGTGCGGCTGGGTACGAAGTCTACGGACTGAGTTTTTCATACGGGCAGCGTCACAGCATAGAACTGGAGTGCGCTAAAAAGTTTGCCCCGCAGCTTGGGATCGCTAAACATCTGATTCTGGATGTGGACATGCGCCAAATCGGGGGTAGCGCTTTGACGGCTGATATAGCCGTGCCGGAAAATAGGCCCATTGATGACGAGATCCCCATTACCTATGTACCCGCGCGCAACACGGTTTTTCTTGCTTACGCGTTAGCGTGGGCCGAGGCTATGCAGAGCTTTGATATCTATATCGGAGTTAATGCCGTGGATTACTCTGGTTATCCCGATTGCCGTCCTGAATTTATCCAAGCCTTTACCCAGATGGCTAACTTGGCGACCAAGGCTGCGGTGGAGAAGCAGGGGCGGTATACTGTCCATACTCCATTGATGCATATGAGTAAGGCGCAAATAATTCACACTGGAACCCAGCTCGGAATTGACTATGCGCTGACCCATTCGTGCTACGCTCCCGATTCGCAGGGGCGCGCGTGTGGCGTATGCGATTCATGTGTCCTGCGCTTAAAGGGGTTCAGGGAAGCGGGAATGCAGGACCCGGTAACCTACACAACAGTTTCTGGAGAATAGAATGCACAACGAAATGCCAGATGTGCAGCAGTCGGCAGATACGCGCCGGATTGCCATTGACAAGGTCGGGGTAAAGAATGTCCTCTATCCCATAGTAGTGCAGGATAAAAACAAATCCAGTCAGCATACCATCGCTAAGGTAAATATGTATGTGGAGTTGCCTCATCAATTCAAGGGCACCCATATGAGTAGATTCCTGGAGATCCTCAATCGCTATCGCGACGAAGAGGTCACCCTCGATGATATGGAACCACTGCTGCGCGAGATGCGCTCCAGGCTCGGGTCCGACTGCGCCCATATGGAGCTGAGTTTTCCGTACTTTATTGAAAAAGCCGCCCCTGCAAGTGGAGCAAAGGGGCTTATGAGTTATGAGTGCCGCTTTATTGCCACCCTACGCCAGGAGAAAGATTTTATCCTTGAAGTCAGTGTGCCGGTGACCTCGCTGTGCCCGTGCTCGCGTGAAATAAGCGCCTATGGTGCACACAACCAGCGCAGTTGCGTCACGGTTGCTGTGCGCACCTCGGAGATGCTCTGGATCGAGGATCTTATTGCCCTTATAGAGGCATGTGGCAGCGCCCCGGTATATTCTCTGTTAAAGCGTGAGGACGAAAAGGTTGTAACGGAGCAGGCCTATGAAAATCCGATGTTTGTTGAAGATATCGTCAGGTCCGTGACCTTGCGCCTGCAGGAGTTAGATGGGATGGAATGGTTTCGGGTTGAATGTGAGAATTTTGAGTCTATTCACAATCATTCGGCCTATGCGAGTCTGGAAAGCAAGGGGAAGACCTGTGGATAACTCTGTTGAATCTACAGAGTTATCCACAGGCGCAGGTGGGTATTGTCTATACTGATGGCTGTTTAACCAGGCTGAATTACAAGAAATTATACGCGGATGGAGTTTAACGGTGATTGAATTACTTATAAATGCAGGGCCAGTTGTCAAACTGGTGTTGCTTGTTCTGGTTTATTTATCGGTGGTTTCATGGGCAATTATCTTCTTTAAATGGAAGACTCTGCGCCAAGCGTCGCTCCAGAGCAAGGCCTTTCAGGATTACTTCTGGAACAATCGGCACCTAGATCAGGTGGCGCAGGAACTGAAGCAATATCCTGCATCCCCACTCAGTCGCGTGTTCAGGGGGGGGTATCAGGAATTGGGGCGCCAGCAGCGTGGGCTTGAGAATGAAACGGCTGCACACCCAGCAGACGCAGCGGCAAATATCAACCGTGCCATGGAGCGGGTAGAGCGCACTGAAACTGAAAGCCTAGAGCGTTACTTAACCTTTCTGGCTACCACCGGGTCCACTACCCCTTTTATCGGTCTGTTTGGCACGGTGTGGGGCATTATGGGTTCGTTCCATGGTATCGGGCAGAGTGGCAGTGCTTCTTTAGCGGTGGTGGCGCCGGGTATTTCCGAAGCCCTTATCGCGACTGCTATGGGATTGATGGCCGCGATCCCTGCGGTAGTGGCGTATAACTACTTTCTCAACCGGGTCAATGTTCTGTTGGGGCAGATGGATGGTTTTAGGCAGGATTTCCTCAGTATCATAGAAAATCAGTTGCGGAGAAGCTGATGAAATACAACTCTTCACCGCGTCGCAGCGCCCTAGCTGAAATTAACGTTACCCCCTTTGTGGATGTAATGCTGGTGCTGCTGATTATTTTCATGGTGACCGCCCCTATGCTGGAAAAGGGGGTGGATGTTGATCTGCCAGAGGTTGAACATGCACCCAATCTGGCTGCAGCCCAAGAAGCCTTAATTGTCAGTATCGATGCAGGGCAGCGTCTGTATGTTGGACGCCAGCTGGTAGAATCCCCCGAGAAAATGGTGGTGGTGCTGCAACAGGTGCTCAAGGATAGAAAGAACAAAGATGTCTACCTTGAGGCCGATCGAAAGGTTCCCTACGAACGTGTAGTGCAAGTGTTGGCTGCGGTACGTAGGGCTGGTATCACCCAGTTGGGCATGATTGCAACAGAGCCGGAACTGTAGAACGATGAAACGTAGTATGGCGCAACGCCACAGGAGTGGTATAACCAGCGACCGAGAGCCGGGTTTTGGGCGGATGCTGGCACTGTCGGTGCTGTTGCATGTCCTCACCGTTGTCTTTGTTTCCGGGGTTATGTTTACTCGCGCGCCCGTGCCGGAGCGCCTGAGCTATAAAGTGAATCTGGTGAACAGACCCGTGGAACAACCTCGGCGTGGGCACTCTGCGGCGGCGCCAGAAAAGAAGGTCTCTGCACCTGCACCGCGCCAGGCGCCGGCGGCTGCAAAGCCTGCCTCCAAGCCCGCACCTAAGCCCGCACCTAAGCCCGCACCTAAGCCAGAAGCTGTACCTAAACCCGCAACAGTGCCAAAACCTGCACCCAAGCCCGAGGCGGTTAAAAAGGTGGAGGTTCCAGCACCAGCGCCGGCAAAAATCAAGACACCCGAGCAGAATGTTACTCCTACGCCAAAAGCAGAGGTGCCACCAGCGCCAAAGGTTGCGCCGCAGCCGCTTCAGCCCATGCTCAGTGCTGCTGAAATTGAGCGCATTTACCAGCAGGATACCCACGCACGTATTGATGAAATCAGGCGTGAAAATGAAGCTAGCGCGCGCATCGAACAGCTGAAACGGCAATTGGCCGCGCAGGCGACAGCGCAGAGCCCAACGACCACGACAGTTTCTACCGAAACGGTGGGGAGTGCATCAGGTACCGGCACTCAGGCTGGCATCGCCTTTGAAGAGTGGATCATGGAGTATCTGGCGCAACATTGGACCCTCCCTTTAACTCACCGGAAAAAAGGGCTGCGCAGCACCGTAGTTCTGCGTTTTGATGCACAGGGAAACCGGACCGGATACACTATGCTCATAGCATCCGGCGATAGCCTGTTTGATCAGAGTGTCGAGCAGTGTGTCTTGAGCCTACAAACACTGCCGGCACCACCGAGTAAATCACGTTCATTTACCATTATCTTCGATCCCAATGAGATGTTGAAAAAATGAGATACACAATTTGTCTGTTGCTATGTCTGGTGTGTTTACTCTGTTCTGCAGGGAGCTTGCTAGCTGCGGATATCGTAATAACCACGCCCGGGCGCTCAGCCATCCCTATTGCGCAACCCACATTCATAGCAATTGGTGCCGCTGATGCACAGGTTGAGCGCACCATCGACGAAGTGCTGACGCAAGATCTTGAGCTTACGGGGATGTTTGAATTCGTTGAGCGCAACGCCTTTCTTGATGATGCTTCCCGCCTTGCATTGACAACAATAGAGGTGAATTTCCCCCAGTGGAAACTCCTGGGAGCTGACTTACTGCTCAAGGGTGCCTACACACTCAAGGACGGGCAAGTGGAGTTGAAGTTGCGTCTTTTCGACGTCAATAGGCGGCGTCTGCTGACCGGACATAATTACAAAGGTTCTCGAGACGACGTCCGCCGCATGGTGCACCGGTTTGTCGATCAGATGCTTGAAACCTTGACCGGAACCAGAGGGGCATTTGATGCCAATATTGCCTTCATCTCCGATGCCAGCGGGCATAAAGAGCTCTATTTGGCAGAATTTGACGGGCACAACATCCGCCGCCTGACTGATCACAGAAATTTGGTGTTGAATCCTGATTTTTCCCCCCAAGGGCGCGAAATAATATTCACCTCATATCGCAAGGACAACCCAGATCTATACCGACGCAGCATTTTCAACGCCACGGAAGCGCGTATCTCAGCGCGTGAGGGGCTGAACATTGCTGGGCGTTATAGTCCTGATGGCAGGGAGGTAGCCGTGACCCTATCGCAGGATGGAAACTCCGAACTGTACCTGCTCGGAGTTGACGGGAAAATTCATAAACGTCTCACCAACGCGTGGGGAATCGATGTCGATCCGAGTTGGAGCCCTCTTGGAGACAAGATCGCCTTTATTTCCAACCGCCACGGCAACCCCCATGTTTTCATTATCGATTTACTCACTGGCGTGGTGGAGCGCCTGACCCGCGCAGGGAAATACAACGCAACCCCAGCCTGGAGTCCAGACGGAGAATGGATTTTGTTCACCCGCTTAGAGCAAGGAGGGTTTGATATATATCGCATCCGTCCTGATGGTAGCGCGGAAGAGCAATTGACCGCAGGGGCGGGAAATAAAGAACACCCACGTTGGAGTCCAGATGGGCGCTTTGTGATATATTCCGACGATGTTCTTGGAGAAAAACGCCTGTACATTATGCGCGCGGATGGCACTGGAGCACGCGAAATTTCACCTCTGCCCGGAAGGTGCAGCCATCCAGCGTGGGCGGTGCGTTAAGCCGAGAAAATACCGACGCACCACCCGAGTTTATTGACAATGGGTGGCCATTGCACTAGATTATGGGCTGACAACGTCGTTATCCAGAGTGGTGGAGGGAATGGCCCGATGAAACCACAGCAACCGACCCACAGCGGGTGCCAGGTGCTAATTCCACCCTTACGTACGTGTAGAACAAGGGAAAGATGGGGCGAAGTCTGACAATACTGACTCTGTTCTTGTATTGAAAGACCCTCTCCCCTCAGCTGGTTAGGGTCTTTTTGTGTGTTCGGGGGTCAGATTATTGAAACAGACCGATTTAGTAACCACTAGGTATGTAACCTTTGATACCGACCTGCGCCTCGAAAGTGGGCGCCTGCTTGGTCCCTTCACTATCGCCTACGAAACCTACGGCACCCTCAACACCGCGCGCACCAATGCTATCCTGGTTACCCATGCTTGGACAGGAGATTGCCACGCAGCGGGACGGCATACCCTCGAAGATCGGAACCCCGGTTGGTGGGACAACCTGATCGGGCCGGGTAAAATTCTGGACACCCAGCGCTTCTTTATCATCTGTGCCAATGTTATTGGCTCGTGTAAGGGTTCTACCGGTCCTACTAGCATCGACCCCAAAACCGGACGTCCGTATCGGCTCAGCTTCCCGCTGGTGATGGTGCGTGACATGGTGCACGCGCATAAATTTCTGCTCGATCATCTGGGGATAGGCTCGCTCATTACCGTCATCGGGGGGAGCATGGGAGCGATGCAGGCCCTGGAGTGGGGGATCCACTATCCTGAGGTAACCCGCTCGATTATCCCCATTGCTGGTACTGGGCGCACTTCACCTATGTCCATCGCCCTCAACGCCGTCGCGCGTCAAGCCATTTATAACGACCCCCTCTGGAAGAAGGGGAATTACAGATCAGAACATCCCCCTGCTAGCGGATTTGCCCTAGCGCGTTCCATCGGGCATATATCTTTTTTGTCTGATGCGTCGATGGATAAGAAGTTCGGGCGGCGTTTCTCTGTGCGGGATGGCTTGTTTGATTTTTTTGGCCAGTTTGAGGTGGAGCGGTATCTGGGCTATAATGGCACCAACTTTGTCACCAAGTTTGATCCAAATTCGTTTTTGTACCTAGCTAAGGCGTTGGATATGTACGATGTCAGTTGGAATTTCCCCTCCTTGGAGGAGGCCCTTTCCACGCTGCATTGCCCCTCACTGTGGTTTGCCTTTACGTCAGACTGGCTCTACCGTCCGGAACAGACCGAAGAGGTTGTCGATATCCTGCAGGGGCTCAAAAAGCCGGTGGAGTATCATCTTATTGAGTCTGAATACGGCCATGACTCGTTCTTGGTAGAGCCGGAGAAATTTACCCCCTACGTGGTGGATTTTTTAAACCAAATTGCAGCTAAGCAGGGGGTTTAACGCGCTGGTTCTTCATTGCGGGGTGAGGCATTTATAATTGTGGTAAGCGTCTGCAGCAGCTCTTTATGCTCGGATTCAAACGGATCTACCCAGATTTCCACGCGTAACTGTGGTTTTGTGTGCGCATACAGCGGATCATAGTACTGAACCATCAATTCACGTATCAACGCTTCCCAGTGGCGCTGCGCAAGGAGCTCATGCAGTTGCTTCACACGCTCATGCCCCAATCGCTGAACTAGGGCATTCAACGGCTGGATAAAGGCCTGCGCGGGTAGGTCATCCACCGCATAATCTTCTGCTATCACCCTGATTCTGGTGTCCATGTCGGTCTCAAGCCACAGCGTTGTTTCATGCTGCAGCGCGTCATGCAGGCGTGCAGGCAGCATCACCCGGCCAATATGTCTGCTTTCCCCTTCGGTCAGCATGTAGTCGTCTGCACTGGTGTTGCGTAGTTCATTCCACAGCAATGCTTCAAACTGCTTTTGTCCTGGTTGCTCTGAGCAGCCGATGGCGCCAAAGGCGCTACCGCGATGGTTGGCTAGCGCCTCGAGATTGAGTACCGGCCAGCCTTTCTTGCTCAGTTGTTCTAGGATACGTGTTTTTCCAACACCGGTGAGCCCGCGTAGGACAAACATCCGCGCCCAACTCCCGTGCTCAAAATACTCGAGAATATGTCTGCGGAACGCCTTATGTCCGCCCTGAAGTTGGAATACCGGCAAGCCGCACAGGTGAAGAAACGCGGTCATGGCAGCGCTGCGTAGGCCTCCGCGCCAGCAAAAAACAATTACCGGGCGCTTGAACTCTTGCTGCAAACCACTAATACGGCTGATCAATTCAGGTAGGCGTGGTGAAATAAGTTCCATACCGCGCCTGCGGGCATGATTCGCTCCGCTCTGCTTGTGGAGAGTGCCCACCTCGACACGTTGCTCTTCGGTAAGGATAGGAATATTATGTGCGCCTGGGATGGTGGCTTGTGCGAATTCGCTAGGGGAGCGCACATCCACAAAAATAGAGCCCTTATCCAGATGTTCAATAGCCTGCACAATGTCGAGCATAAGATGTTGATTAAGCAGGGAAGATCCACGTTTCATAAAGCTTATATATGGCCTATGTTAACCTAGCGAAAATAGCTGGAACTCCCAGCGCGTCAATATAAAGCCCTTGGCCAACCCATTTACAAGTGATTAAGGCGGTATAACGTAGGACAGTATTTTCAGTCAGATGCTTCTAAAGGTAGGGGACAAATAGACCTGAGCGCTGGGATACGAAAGGGTAATGTAAAGCTTATCAACCGGAAAAGCAATTGACACTTACCTCCCCGCATGGTAGAAAAACCCGTTTGCAGAATATGAATTACGTATCGTCAATCCAAAAGGAATTTTATGGCTGAAGACCGCAGAGAACTATTTAAGTCCCTCGGTTTTTTGTCCAGCGTCGGCATAAGCATGGTCGCCTCCATCCTGATTGGGATGGCAATGGGCTACTATTTAGACATATGGCTTGGCACGACACCTTGGATGTTGTTGATTTTTCTTGGATTTGGTATTGTCTCAGGCTTCAGGAACATTTTCATACTGACCCGGCGTGAACTTAAGCGCCAAAGCACCCAGGATGAGGATACCCACAGGGACCTACCTTGAGTACAGAAGAAGAGCACTTGCTTGTGCAGATGGCGCGCCGCAACTGGATAATCCTGGCGCTGTTCCTGGTGGCCAGCGCTTTGATGCGCGACCCAGCATTTAGCTTGGGAATCCTCTGCGGCGGCCTCACCGTTGTAACTGGATATCAGTGGTTACATGGGGCACTGGTGAAAATACTTCAGCGCTCCGATGCGGGTGCGGTTCGTAGCTTTCAGACAGGATACTTGGTGCGCCTACTGGCGCTTGGAGTTGTCCTCGGCATTTTAATAGCGGTGCTGAAGGTTAATATAGTTGGACTTGTAATCGGTTTATCGGTTGTGGTTATAAATATATTCTGGACCACAGTGAAGCGCATAATTTAAGCGAGGAGGCGCGTTCTCAAAATGACTCACCCTTTTCTACTTTTTCAGTGGCTCGAACAGCAACTGAACACCCATGTAGGCGAGCATGTTACCTATACATGGTTTGTAATGCTGCTGCTTACGGTGCTGGCCTTTATCGTTTCACGCAGTATCAAAGAGGTCCCCAGCGGATGGCAGAACCTGATGGAATCTGTCGTAGGTGGGATTGAAAATCTCATCGATGAGACCATGGGGCCTAAGGGAAAGACCTATTTCCCCCTTATCGCCACCTTAGCGTTGTTTATTCTGGTCTCAAACTTGATCGGACTGGTTCCCGGATTTTATCCACCAACTGCGAACTTGAATACCAATGCGGCCATGGCCCTTACCGTATTTGCTATGACCCATGTAATTGGGTTTAAAGAGCATGGGATTGCGTATTTGAAGCACTTTATGGGACCGATCCTAGTGCTGGCACCGCTGATTTTCATCATTGAACTCATCGGCCACTTGGCACGTCCGCTGTCTCTCTCTCTGCGTCTGTTCGGTAACATGTACGGGCACGAGATTGTGCTGATGATTTTCTTTGCCTTGGTACCGCTCTTCTTACCTATCCCCATGATGCTGATGGGCGTATTGATTGCCTTCATCCAGGCGTTTGTATTTACGCTGCTGGCTATGATTTATATCGCTGGCTCACTGGAAGAGGCGCACTAAAGAATTGCTTAGTATGACCGCATAGCGGTTAAGTGGTCCTATATTGTATAGGAAGAATAAACTCGTATTGTTTTAGAAGGAGAACGAAGATGACATTTTTTGCATGGTGTATGATCGCAGCTGGTTTTGGTATGGCTATTGGCTCATTTGGTACAGGTATCGGCCAAGGAATGGCGATTAAATCAGCGGTTGAAGGTGTTGCACGCAACCCTAGCGCTAGCGGTAAAATTCTGACCACAATGATGATCGGTCTGGCGATGATTGAGTCCCTGGCAATCTACGTATTCGTAGTAGCTATGATCATTCTGTTCGCTAATCCGTTTACAGCTCAGGTTATGGAGTTAGCTGGAAAGTAAGTTTTCCGCTAGATTCTGTTTCAAACTAAACAGGCGCTTCCCCTTGTGGGTGGGCGCCTGTTTAGTTTGGTTAACGTTAGTCATTTGGTCACATCAGATTTACAGTTCGCAGCCGATCAAGCGGCGAGGTACTCCTATTCCACCTCGTAAGGCCACCCCAAAATTCCCCCTTCCATATAGCGCACGTTTCTGAACCCAGCCTGCTGGAGTATAAGCTGGGCCTCGTATCCGCGCAGACTCATTTTACAAAACGGCACAATCAAGGTATTTATCGGTAGGTCGGTTAACTTCTGGCGCAGAGCACCAAGCGGTATGAGGGTCGCTCCTTTGATCCTTTCCTTGGCATGTTCTGCTGGTGAGCGTACATCGAGAAAGATAAACTTCTCATTGTTATCCAGCAGTTGCTTGACGGCTACGGAACTCAAACTTTCTGCAAGTCCATCGAGCTTATTCCGCATAGCATTGGCAGCCTGATGTAGAACGTCCATCGCGTTAGAGAAAGGGGGAGCGTAACATAGATCCAGTTGTGCCAACTGGTCTACGCTGGCCCCAAGGGTGATGGCCGTGGCGATGACGTCAGCGCGTTTGTCCACCACTCCTGGTCCTACCACCTGAGCGCCGAGTATCTTGCGGCTGGTGCGCTCAACTATTAGCTTCATGACGATGGGTTTATTGCCAGGATATAGATGTGCGTAGTCGAACGCTGAAACTACAATGCTTTCAGGGTTTAACCCAATCAAACGCGCATCTGCCGATGACATCCCGGTACGGGCGACGTGTAAATCGAACACTTTGACCGCTAACGAGCCCAAAATCCCTGGGAATTGTTCATAACGGCCGCCAATATTATTGGCAACCACCCGACCGTGCTTGTTGGCAGTCGAGCCGAGAGGAACGTAAACCTTTTTATTGCTCAAAAAGTCGGTGCATTCGGCGCAGTCACCCGCTGCGTATATATCTGGGTCAGAGCTCTGCATATATGCATTTACTGCGATAGCTCCAGTAGGTCCAAGCACTATACCTGCATCTTTAGCCAGCTGAACGGCGGGGCGAACCCCTACTGCGACAACGACCAAATCGGCGGGATAGGTTCCTTTGCTGGTTACTACCGTGGTAACATGGTCGTGCCCCTCGATGCGTTCCAGCGGTTCAGCCAGACACAGGTTCACTTTATGGCGTTTTAGTTCGTGATGCACCATGGCGGCCATGCTGAAATCAAGAGCGGAAGCGAGAACCTGACCTTTCATTTCGATAACAGTGACATTGAGACCGCGCACGCTCAGGGCTTCGGCCATTTCAAGACCGATCAGGCCGGCGCCGATGATCACCGCATTCTTGCCTTCATGGGTCAGGCGATCTATTTCTTGCGCTTGTTCCATGGTTTTTAGGGGCAATACACCCGGTAGCTCCATCCCGGGTAGGGGTGGCATGATGGGCTCATTTCCCGTCGCCATAACCAGCTTGTCGTAGCCTAATTCTGTCTCTTCCCCGCTGTCTAGGTGGCGAATCAAAACGGTTTTATCCGCTCTATTTATCTTAAGAGCCTCGGTGCGGGTAAGGGTTTCAAAGCCCTTAATCCGAGCAAAGAAGCTCTCATCCCGCAGCACCCCGTTGGGGGTTTTCCTGACCTCATAAATATCGTCATACAGCCCCTCGATGTAGTAAGGGAGCGGACAAGCGCCGTAAGAGATATTGTTGGTGCGATCAATCACTTTGATATCCGCATCCGGATCAAGGCGTCGCAGGCGACAGGCCGTTTTCATTCCTGCTGCCACTCCGCCGATAATAAGGATGCGCTGTCTGAGCTGGAGCATAAATCCTCCTAGAAATGCAATGGTTCTAAAATATAATACTACGCTTCGAATTATGTGGCGCATCTAAGCATATAATAGGCGCCATGTCACCAAAGGTGCCCGCCCGTGATGCTCTCTGCTGTCGCATTTTCACGTCCCTCACCATTGGTGCGTGGCTATTGGTGTGTGGATGTACTGGTGCTGGAAATTGTGTGTTTGTGGTATGCTACTTTTTTGTTCTTCAGGTTAGGGACATTGCCTGTCCGCTGGCGGAAACTTTAACCAAAGTACCAGTCAATTGGTTGCTCCTGCAACTGCGCTTGTCCATAGGAAGAGCGATGTTTCTGGATATATTTTTTCTTATAATTTTATACGGCGTATCGGCTATTGCAACGGTGCACGTGCTACTGCACAAGCAAGATCCGCGCGCCGCGCTGGGATGGATGGCGGTATGTCTGGGTTTGCCCGGATTTGGTCCGTTTCTCTACTGGCTGTTTGGGCGAAATCGCATCCGCACGCGGGCGCGGGTGTGGCAGACACGTGGCGAGGGGATCCATCTACCCGAAGGGGTTGAGCTGCCCCAAGAGCTTCCGGGAATTCTTCGGGCACCGTTTAAAACCCAGAATTACGTGCTACTACGGCAGCTCTCAGATGCCGTTACCAGAAGACCCCTGGTGGATGGAAACAAGGTTCAAGCGCTGATAAATGGGGAGCAGGCGTACCCGGAAATGCTTGCCGCCATAAATAATGCGCAGCACTGCATAGATTTATCCAGTTACATTTTTGACACCCGCGAATGTGGAAAAGAATTTGCTCGCGCCATGGTCAGGGCAGCTGAACGTGGGGTTGAAGTACGTGTGCTGGTAGATGCACTGGGTGAGATGTACACCCTGCCCAGAGCCAGAAGGTTGTTCAAGCATTCGAAGGTGCGCTATGCCCTGTTCCTTCCGTTCTCTTTATCCCGGCGTGGGCTGCATATAAATCTACGCAATCACAGAAAAATTCTGGTTGTAGATGGATGTGTCGGATTTACGGGGGGGATGAATATTAGCACCCGCCATATCGTCAGTAATCCGGGTAGGCGCAGGCCGGTAGCGGATATCCATTTTAAATTCCTTGGACCGGTTGTGGGGCACATGCAGGCAGCCTTCATGGAAGACTGGCACTTTGCTACTGGCGAAATCGTGACGGTACGCGCCTATCCAGACCCCCTCCCCGATGGTGCCGCACTGTGCCGCGGAGTCAGCGCTGGGCCCAACGAAGATTACGAAAAGCTACTCTGGATTGTAACCGGGGCCTTGAACTGTGCGCGTAGCCGTGTATCTATCATGACCCCATATTTTGTCCCAGATCCAACCATGATCACCGCGTTGTGCAGCGCAGCTTTAAGGGGGGTGAAGGTTGAGATAATTCTACCGGAAGAGAACAACCTCCCATTCGTAGCAGGGGCGAGCCGCGCCAATTATTCGGAACTGTTGCGCTACGGAATTAACATCATGTACCAGCCTGGTTGCTTTGTGCACAGTAAACTTATTCTGATGGATGAGAACTATGCCATGGTTGGTTCCGCCAATATGGATGCGCGCAGTCTGCGCTTGAATTTTGAATTCAATCTAGAGATATATGATAGTGAGCTGAATGAAGATCTGCGCACCCATTTTGACGCAGTGCGGGCTGCAGCACGCAAGATAGAACTCGAGGAAGTAGAGTCACAGTTTTTATTGACAAAGCTCAGTGATCGCTTCTTGCGCCTGTTCAGTCCGTTCCTGTAGGGTATACTTGATTTTTAAAAGGTTTTTTAAGGGAGTATTAACGCCAGGCATAAGGTAATATAATGCTCTGGATACTTGCGTTTAACGGACTAAACCTGTGGTGCCACCGCGGTCTGGACGACAAATACGATGAATAAATATTTCCACTGGCGCATGCCGTTTATAATTGTCCTTAATCTAGGCATCGTGATTTTAAGCCTCTTTATGGCTTTTGCGTTGCGCTATGATTTCATCCTTGGTGCGGCTCAGGTGCTTACGCTCAAAAAAATGCTACCTGCGGTGGTAAGCATAAAATTGCTGTTTTTTTGGCGCTATGGCCTATTCAGCGGCTGGTGGCGGTATGTGTCTATGACGGACCTCATTGCCATTTTCAAGGCCAACCTCTTTGCTTCGGCTGCAGTGGTTGCCTACGCTGTTTTTGTGTACCGGCTGGAACATATCCCCCGTTCAGTGCTCATCCTTGATGGCTTCTTTTGCTTTATGGCCGTAGGCGGAGTGCGCTTTTGTATCCGGATTCTGCGTGAGGGTCGGTTTCGCATATCTCTTAACCCCTCAGGAGAAAAGCGTCTGTTGATAGCCGGGGCCGGTCGGGCGGGGCAGATGATAGCCAAAGAGATTCGCCTGAACCGCGATCTCCAAAGTAAGGCATTGGGCTTTGTCGATGATGATCCGTTGAAGCGCAAGGAAACCTTTCAGGGAATCAAGGTGCTCGGTCGCTGTGACGAAGTAGCTCAACTATGTCAGCGCCGCCTCGTGGATGAGGTGATTATCGCGATGCCGTCGGTTTCAGGAGCCAAAATAAAAGAAATTGTATCCCAGTGTCAGGAGGTTCAGGTGCCGTTCAAGACCCTGCCGAGTGTTGGCAGCCTTATCGACGGTTCGGTATCGGTGCAGCAGCTTAAGGATGTATCGTTAGAAGATCTGCTGGGGCGCGCCCAGGTCAAACTTGAAACCGGAGAAATCTTGAAATACCTACAGGGTAAATGCGTCCTGGTAACCGGTGCCGGAGGGAGTATAGGGGCAGAACTTTGCCGTCAGATCGCGCGCTTTGCACCGCAGAAGTTGGTGCTGTTTGAAAATGCCGAAACACCACTGTTTCTGGTGGAGCAGGAATTACGTCAGACCCTTGCCGGGGTTTCGCTCTATCCGATCATCGGCGACATCCGCCATCGTGCCCGGGTTGAGGCGATATTTGCGGAATTTAAGCCCCAGGTGGTCTTTCACGCTGCGGCATATAAACACGTGCCTATGATGGAAATAAATCCAGCTGAGGCGGTAAATAACAATGTGCGTGGCACCCAGGTTGTGGCAGAGACTGCCTCAGCAACGGGGGTTGAGCGCTTTGTCATGATTTCCACCGATAAAGCGGTAAACCCCACCAGCGTCATGGGGGCTTCAAAGCGTACGGCGGAAAAACTGGTGCAGACCTTGGCGCGCGCCAGTCAGACCCGCTTTGTCACGGTCAGGTTTGGGAATGTGCTCGGCAGTAGTGGCAGCGTAATCCCTACCTTTACGGAGCAAATTCGTAATGGTGGTCCTGTAACGGTCACTCACCCCGAGGTCACCCGTTTTTTTATGACCATTCCTGAAGCAACCCAGTTGGTGCTCCAGGCTGGGAGCATGGGAGACGGGGGAGAAATATTTCTGCTTGATATGGGCGCCCCGGTAAAAATACTCCATCTGGCAGAGGAACTTATTCGCTTGTCCGGAAAAGAACCTTATGAAGAGATCGATATAGAAATTACGGGGTTGCGCCCCGGCGAAAAACTCCATGAGGAATTGCTCCTGCAAGGGGAAGGGGTGAAACCCACGCGCCACGAAAAAATTTGTGTTGCCCTGTCACTGCCCGGGGATAAAGACACTCTTCAGCGTCAACTTGACGAGCTGTATGCAGCGGCTAAGCAGATGAATCTGCCGCGGGTAGGTGAGCTGCTGCATGAGATTGTCCCTGAGTTTGAGCATCAAGTCCTCCCAGATTATTATCGCAATTAAACCAGAGTCAAACCGAAGTCGTATCCATGCATGGCCCAACCCAGGGGCGCACGGTGGTTGCATTTGCGCGTGGCTTTGCTATGCTACTGCTCCATGGGGATGAAGAATTCCTGGCGCTGCGGTGTGTATGTCGCGAAACCCGCAGTGGAACCCGAACTCAGACTACAGAAGGAGCTTAAGTAATGACTGAACAACAAGGTGTATATAAGTGTGATGTGTGTGGCAACATTGTTGAAGTTCTCCACACTGGCGCTGGAGCCCTGGTATGTTGTGGTGAAGAGATGAAACTACACAAAGCCAATACAACCGACGCTGCGCAAGAAAAGCATGTGCCCGTTATCGAAAAAGATGGCGACAAGGTAACTGTTACCGTCGGTAGCACCCTGCACCCGATGGCAGATGATCACTACATTGAGTGGATTGAGCTGATCGCTGACGGCAAGAGCTATCGTGCGTTCCTGAAGCCCGGCGATAAGCCCCAGGCCACTTTCTGCATCAAGGCAGAAAAACTTACCGCGCGTGAGTACTGCAATCTGCACGGGCTGTGGAAAGCAGAGAAGTAGTAGTTTCTCTGCAGTATAAGTAAGCGTTGTTGATTTAAAAAGAAGAGGCAGGCCCGCGGAATACGGTGCCTGCCTCTTCTCTTTTGTGTGTTTCTACCGACCAAAACTTAATCTTCGGGGTTTTGGTTTTCTTCCTCTGTAGGGCTTTTTTTCTTCCGTACCGGAAGATCACAAGAGTTAGCCCTTCAGCCCAAACCAAACCTAGGCAGCACCCAGCGATTCAGCGCCACCCAGATAACTACCGCCAGAACTAAAACCCAGATCGAATCCATTGTAACTCTCCTTTAAAAGGGGGGAATATGCGGGGTTTAAGCGTACGGGCCTAAAACAACAGCACCGGGCACTTGACCTTATGCAGCACATAGTTGGACACTGAGCCAAGCAAAACATCGCGGAGTTCACCGCGATCGTGACGACCTATGACCAGCAACGAGAACGCTTCATTGTTGGCGATAGCACAGATAACGTCTCGCGGATAACCGTGCTCCATGCGTGGGGTCACCTCAACCCCCGCCGCCTTAAGATACGCGCTCTTCTCATCCAGCAGCTTCTGCCCAGCTTTGGTCGCCTGCTGCCGTATCATCTCTATCTGAAAGTCGGGGATCATTCTGTAGTCCATTACCTTGACGTTGACCACATGCAACAGGGTTATAGGGGCAGTGAATTGATCCTTGTGGGCAATGATATTGTTCAAGGTTGCCTCACTGGTGCGCCCGTCACGGATGGGGACGAGTATCTTCATGCGTTTTCTCCTTTTCAGCTCAATGCACTTTTTTAGCTTAGCCCTTGTAGCCAAGTAGCAGGCGCGGCAGGAGCAGCACCGGATCAGGCCAGAACGTGAGCAACAGCAAGATAGCCAGTTGGATCAGTAGAAATGGCATTACCGCGCGCGAAACATACAGAATATTTCTGTTGGCCACCGCGCCGGAGATAAACAGACTCACCCCTAGGGGCGGAGTGCAGTAGCCGATACCCAAATTGAAGGTCATGATCAGGCCAAAGTGGAGGGTGTCGATTCCGAACTGCGCCAACAGCGGCAGAAAGATCGGGGTCAGAATGATGGTGGCGGAGATGATATCCATAAACATGCCAATAAACAGCAGCAGCACGTTGACTATCAGTAAAAACGACCAGGTTGAATCGAAGCTGCTGACCGCCGCATTGGCGATCTGAGTCGGAATCTGTTCAAAGGTCAGATACTCGCCGAACACCGATGCACCCGCAACAATCACCAGCAGGGTGGCAGAAGTAACCGCAGAGGAGACAATAACCTGCTTAATATCGCGGATACGCATAGCTCGGTGGATAAATAACTCCACCACG
>JAQUDG010000085.1 GCA_028685815.1 Desulfuromonas sp. | reverse complement strand
GCACCGCCAAATACGGAGTTCAGAACAAAAGAGGGACATCTATCGTCCCCCTTCTCTCGGTGCGTAGTTCGGTGCCACGCCTTGCGTTATATATCATGCTTATTCTGTATTCTTGCCTGCCGGTAACCCTGGTGCCTGAGATGGGCTACTGGGCGTCGATTCCATTTTTATGCATCTTCCCTTTGAGCTTTTCGCTAGTTGCGTTCCGGGAAGCTGCAGATACATTTGTGCATAAGTGAGATAAACTCTTCATAGCAAGTATGAATATTTTTAACTTAGAAAAATTCTGCACATTCATCAAACAGACATCTCTGGCTCGATTACTAAAGTTTGCACCTGTTTGTGCCACCCACCATGCACCACTCTTCCCCTGACACAGCCTGCCATCCAGGCTGGAAGCGCCGTCAAAAACTCCAAACAGATTGTCGCCAACCAGAACGGTGTCTTCATTAAATTTGCCAACCCCTTGTTGGAGCAAGGTTTCAACATAAAAAGCGCTCATAATTTTTTACTCCGCTGAGAATCCGCCCACAAAGGACATGCTGTACCTATACATTCAGCGTTGTTATGCATCTGGCTGCAAACCTGGAATTTTGGCGCTTCCAGATAAATACCCAGTACCTCAGCCGCAATATCTCTTACATGGTTAAGGGCCAGCCAACAATCACGCTGACAGCAGCGTGCCGCTCTGTATGCTGCAATAGTGCGAATAATTTCTCCCACCCCTTTTTGAACATTCTGCCGCTGCCGCGCCTTTACAGGTGTGGCTTCCAGAAGCAGGCTCAAAGCGATTCCCACTCCAGTCGCGGCCCCGCAGGTGCCCAGAAACGCGCAACTGCCCCCCATAACCTTGCTGCCGCGCTGAATCGCGGTGCGGAGCAGGTCCTTATCTGTCAGGTAACCACTGTATTGCACACAACTTATTATTACAGCCGGAACCAGGGAATGGTATTGGGGGCCATGCAGAGGAATAGCCGGGTGCTGACGCACCTGCTGAAACATGCTGTACATATCGAGGTGATTATACTCTATACACAGGCGTTCAATGATATCCAGACTGTCGGCATTGTGACATGCATCGCACACAAAATGCCCCTGTTCACACCAGGCGTTGGCTGGATAATCTTTACCGCAATACGTGCAGGTACGGGTTTTCTCCACCTCCGCATATATCAAGGGGGCGCCGCACAGCATGCAGCCGCACTGCTGTTTATGCGTGCCGCCCTGCGGCTCCGGTGGTGCCAGTGCTTCAGGCGGCAGGCTGCAGTTGCACCCGGCTTCCAAGGTTATATTGGTGACATACCCATGCCGGTCCAGCTGCCATACCTGTTCTCCAAGGGATTCGGCTTCATGGCGCGGCAGGATAGCATTGTGCCCCGGCTGCAATATGCGTCCGGATGGAGTACATAACCACTGTGCCGGCCCCGGATAAAACACTCTCACGTTCTCCTGTGCTGTCCCATGGTATGCTGATCCATATGGTTTTAAGGCTAGGAACGTAATGGAGAAAAACGGATGCCCCTGTACCACACGGTAGGGAAAACGTTTTAGAATCCGGACTTGCACCATACCGGTTTCGCGTAGCAGGCCAAGGAGGTCTTTCTGGGTCAGAGCCCCTGCAATGCATTCGCCATGCAGCTTTTCATCGTTGCGAATAGCTGCATCCGGTTCCTTCTCACATACCACATCGGAAACAACCATACGTCCACCGGGTTTGAGGATGCGAAATATCTGCTTGAAGGTTGCGCGTTTGTCGCTAGAAAGATTGAGGACACAGTTTGAAATAACCACATCCTGGGATTGAGTTTTTAAGGGCAGATCTTCCAGATACCCTTGAGTGAATTTGAGGTTGTCATATCCGAGATTACGCCGTACCGCGTCAGCCCCCGCCTGGGCCAGATTCAACATCGGACCGAGCATGTCCACCCCGGTTACATGGCCCCTGACTCCCACCTGGCGTGCAGCTATGAAGCATTCCACCCCAGTGCCACACCCTAGATCTGTTACCGACT
Organism: Desulfuromonas sp.; assembly: GCA_028685815.1. Lineage (GTDB taxonomy): Bacteria > Desulfobacterota > Desulfuromonadia > Desulfuromonadales > Desulfuromonadaceae > JAIVHC01. The sequence continues at coordinate 9,924 of JAQUDG010000085.1, read as the reverse complement.
CATCCTTGCACAGCTCAGCATCCAGAACCGGACTGCCGCATCCATAGCCACGAAAACGGTACTGCACTGGGATGTGTTCCAGAATATCGCCTTCATAGCACACCGGATTGAGAATATCTTCCTTGGTGTCACCCACAGCCTGGGTATAAAAATTTTTCACTACGGTGCGACTGTCATCCAGGGCCAGGGCCAGCAGACAGTTGGAGTGGAGCAAGGCCACGCGTCCGTGACTTCCGCAGGTTTTAAGCACATCACCCATTTTCAGGCGCAACGCCGGGGAGACAGCAGTACGGCTCTTATCGGCTTTACTGGTTATCAGATACAGAGCCAGCTGCTGCAACAACGGCAGATACGGGTCTGAACCGCTGAAGGTACCGGAGTGGAAGTAGCTGTGGTCGATATCGCCGCCTCCGAGAATAAAACGCCAGGGGTCGTCGGCCCCGGCAACACTGCTTTGGCGAATCCGTTGTAAGACGGAGCTGGAATTCCATTTTTGCAGCAAGGAATCACTGCTGCTCAAAGGGGTTTGAAGCTCTGGCACGCCAACGGTTGCAGCGGTGGGATATAGATGCCCATCTGGGCCAATAGCTGCACTCTCCCATCCTGCATTAACTCCGTCATGGATGGTGCCGGGTGGAGCAAAAACCTGACTTTTCAGGCTGTCAATATTATCAATGCCGATCCCGAGTTCCCGGGCGCGTACATAAGCCCTGATAAGATACGGGAGCAGGCTTTCGGGAGCAATATACTGTTCTCTGCTTCCCCGGCCTCGAATGAAATACCACATGAAATGGACATTGCTCGCTCCGCTTGCAGCGGCGTATTCAACCAGCCATGGCATATCTGGGGCATTGTTGCGTTCTACACACATACTCAGAGTAAAAGGGTGCGCGGAGCGATGTAACCATTCGAGCTGTGTTTCAAGACGTTCATAGCTACCCCGCCCACGCAGATGATCATGGCGTTCTCTGTCACCATCAACACTGATCTGTAGATGCAGGCGCTCCTTTGGCCATTCCATTCCCTCCAGTTGTTCGCGCAACAGCAAACCATTGGTAAGTACCACCACATGGGCGTTATCTATTTCCAGAAGAGCGCTTACCAATGCCCTGAAATCATGATGCACCAGAGGTTCGCCCCCCGTCAGGGCGAAGATACGGCACCCCATTGCGGCTGCTTCACGGGCACGCTCGAGGATTATCTCCTGAGGCAGCTCGCGCTGTTGCGTCGGGCCGGAACTGAACAGGCAGTGGCTACACGTCAGATTACAGCGATCCGTTATGTGCAGCCAAAGTTCACGCAGCGCATCAGTATTCAGCAAATACTCCCTGCCTGGATACGCCTTTGCCTTTGCAGCAGGAAGACGTTGCACAAACACCTGTTGTGCCTCGGTCATTGGCCCGTCTTGTGAGCCTATCGACTGCAGCAGGATATCCGCGTTCTCATCCGGAACAAACCAGGTCGGATGCTGTGGCTGCAGATACACAGGTGTACCCGCATATTCATAGCGCTGCCATTGATTGATGTTGAACTCTGATGTGTATAAGGAGTGCATGAATTAAAGCCTGAATTTTATTGAGAAAGTACCTGATACATAGCGTACTGGATGATCCGGCATCCACAGCGCAGAATTATGCCTGTCATTTCCTAGGTGCACCTTAAAATACCTATATTTGCTTTAACTTGATAAGCAGGGATCTCAGAGTGGTGTCATGATACAGCACTGTTTTGCTCCCAAGAGCACTAGCATTACGTTTTCACGACCTGTGCGCAATCTTGTAGGCATGAATAACAACGGAGAACTTTAGCGGGCCATCCTTTCGTTCAGAGGATTGACGGTGCAGAATACTTATATAAATATCCAAGAGTTGCAAATAATAAATATCGATACTTTGTCTAAAATGTATTTGTATAAGCTATGCATGGTATAAACGAAACAGCTAAAGACTCGCAGTTTGTCTCTACCACCCTTAAGGTGTTGCTGAATATCATCCGGGCAGTCATGGCACTTCACAATTACCATCTTAAGTTGGATCAAAGCATTATTACCAACCTGCCAGATACCGCCATTTTTGCTCTGCTGAGGTTATGCACTGAGTTCAGGATCAAATCCCTATAAAATGATGTACTAACAGATTAAACCCGAGCATAAAAAATGGTAAAATGTTCGCACGTCATTTTTTTGCAAGTGCTGTTATTCATTGAGTCTATATGGGTATCTATATGAATGATTGCAGGGTTCGCTTTTATGGTACCAGTATTGGCGGGGTTTATCCTTGACTGGCTGGCCGTGAGTGGATGGGTTACGGAAAGATCCTTCATAAATACGGATGTGTTGGAGCGTGGGGAGAACGCCATCACTTTCTATCTTCAGCCTTTGCTGCGCTTTATTCTTGCCGTACTCCTCTTTGCAGTGGCTTTTCGCTATACAGAAAACACCTCCACAATCATTCTTGCTACCCCGTTGTTTCTATTTTCCATGGCACTCTGCGCAGTGCTGATTCTGGCGGGGGTGCTGGGGCGCATATCTACCAAGGGGATAATTTCGACGCCTGAAAACTCGTTTTCTGCAGGGATACGGGTGGTAAATACCCAACAATCCTTGTCTGGATGGTGACACAGGCGTGCATTTTTCGGCATCCGTAACGCAGTATCCAGGATGATAGGTTGGGGGTTTTCCCCCGACCAGTATCTAACCGTCAGTTGGGGGTCATCCGCCAGTACGGTATCTATCCCAACCAGAATTCCATCGTGCAGACTTCGGAGCTGGTGGGTTAGAAGGTTGGAATCTGCCCCACTTAGCACCACCGGTTGGCCTCGTTTGGTGGTGATGCTGCCCCCCCAACTCTGAGCGTAGGAGAGGGTGACAAACGGGCGAATCTCCGATTCAAAGGCATCTTTGCGAATGTTTAACCACTGCTCAATCCGCTGATTACAGTTCATTATATGCTTCACGCGTTCTCCCCCGCTGCTTTTAGGCTTTAAATCTGTTATTATAGGCGACTGTTGAACGTTTCAACCAGACAAAACCCAGCACGTACCCAACACTCTAGCCAAAAAGGAGTTAATTGCAATGAGTTCAACTTCAGAGTCACAGCATCACCGTGTAATTATCCTGGGTTCAGGCCCTGCCGGTTACACTGCGGCGGTATATGCCGCGCGGGCGAATCTCGAGCCTGCCCTTATCAGCGGAATGCAGCCCGGTGGGCAACTAACCACCACCACTGAGGTGGATAACTGGCCGGGAGACTATGCCGGGGTTGAAGGGCCGGAGCTGATGGAGCGGATGCGTCAGCACGCAGAGCGCTTTGAGACCAAGTTTATTGCCGACCATATAGAAAAGGCCGACTTGAAACAGCGCCCTTTTGTTCTCGAAGGCAGCGATGGTGTCTACACTTGTGATGCCCTGATTATCGCCACTGGGGCTTCGGCGCGCTATCTGGGCTTGCCCTCTGAAGAAGCGTTTAAGGGTAAGGGGGTTTCTGCCTGCGCCACTTGCGATGGTTTCTTTTACCGCAACAAGCCGGTCGCGGTTATCGGTGGGGGAAGTACTGCGGTAGAAGAGGCGCTGTATCTGGCCAATATTGCCAGCAAGGTCACTGTTGTGCACCGGCGCGATGAATTCCGTTCCGAGAAGATTCTAGCGGACAAGCTCAAACAAAAAGCTGAGACTGGCAACGTGGATATTGCCTGGTTCCATGTCCTCGAAGAGGTGCTTGGGGATAACATGGGGGTGACCGGCATGCGTATCCGCGATGTGCGTGACGACACGACGCAGGATATAGAGGTGGACGGGGTGTTTATCGCCATTGGGCATTCCCCCAATAGTGGGGTTTTTGCCGGACAGCTGGAGATGCAGGACGGCTATATTAAGACCAGTCACTCCGCAGATGGGTTTGCAACCCAGACCAGTATCCCTGGGGTGTTTGCCGCTGGAGATGTACAGGATTATGTCTATCGCCAGGCGATAACCTCAGCTGGTACCGGGTGTATGGCGGCGATGGACGCCGAGCGCTTTCTCGACGGATTGGGACAAAGCTCCTGAGTTTCTAAGGCGCTTAACAACTTGATTTTTGAAGCATACTGAGCATTAAGACGAGCCTTGCCAGGGGGGAATCCCTCCACAAGGATTTCCCAATAACGGCGGGTCATTTTATGCACAGGAGGGTAGACGCTTCCATATATACCAGATGTACACACTATGGTATAAATAGCGGAATTATTCAGGTTAAGGTACCTGAACCTGCGTCGGGGGTATTCGTCTGAATATTCGCCGAGTAGTCTTAGTAGGGGTGACGCAGGGTGTGTTGCACCAAAAACTGGCACTAAAATCAAAGCGGGAAGAAGGAGAAGATGTATGACAAGAAAGATTGTATTGGTCGCACTGCTGGTTCTGCTAGGGGCAGGCAACGTATTTGCGCTGGAGATCTATCGTAAAGATGACCTTTCACTTGACGCCGGCTGGTGGGGCCAAGTCTGGGGACAGAGCGTATCGAATATGGATACCAATGACAGCGGACGCTATAACGATCGCCTGAATGACTTTCTGGTGCGCCGCTCCTATTTTTATCTCAGCGGTACCGTTACTCCGGAGCTCAGCTTCTTTATGCACTATGCCGGGGATAAGCTGGGGATGGATGAGATCAAGAACGATTCAGGCAAGGGGTTCGGCTCCGGTCTGGCTCTGCGCGATGGCTGGGTCAACTACAAGGTGCTGGGGGAGGGCCTCATGGTGCAGGCCGGTCGCATGTATGTGCCGTTTACACGCGATTATGGCACTACCTCCACCAAGTCTCTGCTCACCACTGACCTCAACTGGGGTCAGGGGGGGCATCGCAGCACTATTTTCTATCCCAGTAATGTAGGGCGTGATGATGCTCTGACTGTATGGGGGAATATCCTTGAAAATAAGCTCCAGTATCGTTTCATGATCGGTGATGGGGAAGAAGATGATGCTAAAAATCATGACGATACCATGCGTTATGCCGGGCGTCTGAGCTACAGCGTGTTTGACCCCGAAACCAAGTGGTTTAACGCCGGTACCTATCTTGGCACCAAAAGGGTTTTGAGTTTCGGCGTGGGTGCCGATACCCAGCGTGATCTTATCCTTGCGGGTAAGGAACAGAACTATTTTGCCTGGACTATGGATGTGTTCTACGAGCAGCCCATGGGAGACGGTGATGCCATCACGTTTACGGCATCGTATATTGATGTGAGTAATACTGTGAATAGGATCACCTTTACCCACCTGGACTCTGGCGACGATGGTTCCATTCTGGCGCTGAAGGCAGGCTACTACCTGGGTTCTAAATTAGGGCCGGGCAACCTGCAGCCGTTCGGGCACTATCAGCGCATCAACCCGGATGGGAGTGGAAGTTCCAATACCCATATGGAGTAGGAGCGAACTACTATCTCAAGGGTGCCGCCAACAAGATTACCCTTGAGGGGACCTTTGTGGACCAAAACAAGAAGGTTAGCTACACCGACATTCAGGATGAGACCCTCGTAACCCTGCAGTTTGCCGTTGGGTTCTAATTTTAACCTGATTTATTTTTTAAGCTCAAATATTGAGAAAAGATATAAGCGCTGTCGCCATCCTGCCGCCATCCTGTTATAGGGATGGCGGCAGTTTTTGTATGCGCTGGCGCGTCAGCACCGCGAGGACAGAGGGCAACTGCATGAGATGGGTGGAGATGTGTACGCCGTAGCGATGAAGGATGAGGGGTGAAGATGACATATCTGATATACTACCGTCATACCTATGGCGTCCTGCCTATGGAGATCTGCGGGCAAATGCTCCACTATGGCATTGTGCCTCACAAATTAAATGCTATATGTTTCTTATCGGCACGTAGAGTTACAGCGCCGCTTCTGAGTCACGTAGCCGCGTAGCATGCCGTACCTTTTAGGAATTTACTTTGGGAAGCCAAATAAATAAGCTCCTAAGCTCCAGGCTTATCAGCGTCGGCGCTGAATCATCCTAACGAACGGAGAAGACATGTCGTGTGAAAAGTGTACGTCAGTACCTAGGTTCCCACAGGGCATGCTGCGGATATTTGTCAACGCCAGCCACGCCTATATTCTAGAGAAAATGGTGAATTGGCTTGCTGAGCATGATTTCATAGCACAGGAGGCCGAGGGGCAGATTGTGCTCGAAACCGCAGAATTTGCGGCGCTGGTGCGTGCAGTCGGAGATGATCCCGATTTTAATTCTGTAGAATTAAACAATATCCAGATACTGCCTCTAGGTATAGAGACGAAGTTGCATTTTGGGCATGTAACCGCGGCCAAATCTTTACAGGCATGGCATATCCTTCTTGACGTACACGAGCTAGTGCACATCCTGGAGCAAGGTGCCATTAAGATGCTGTTTCAGCCCATTATTCGCGTTGCTGATATGTCGGTGTATGCCCATGAAGCACTGGCACGCGGAGTTCAGAGCAATGGTGCCATGATGGCGCCGGGGTTGATGTTTGATATGGCCCGAGCTACGGGAATGCTGTTCAACCTCGACCGCCAATGCCGCGAAAGTGCCATTCGTGCAGCAGCGCAGAAGCAGCTGCAGAGCAATTTGTTTATCAATTTTCTCCCCACCGCTATCTACAATCCAGAATATTGCTTGCGCGACACGGTGCGTTGGGCACAGCAGCTTAACTTTGATCCTGCCTCGCTGGTGTTTGAGGTGGTGGAGTCGGAAGAGGTCAGCGATATTGAGCACCTCAAGCGTATTCTGCGTTATTATCAAGAGCGAGGTTTTCGTGTTGCGCTTGACGACGTGGGGAGTGGTTACGCCTCGCTGAACAAGTTTGTGCAATTGACTCCTGATATTATCAAGCTGGATATAGAGTTGGTGCGGGATGTCCATAAGATTGAGGTGAAACAAGCCGTGGCACAGGCGCTGGCGCACATGGCGCGTAAATCTGGCTGTATGCTGCTGGCGGAAGGGGTTGAAACGGCAGATGAGTTTGCTTGGTTCAAGGAACTCGGGGTGGATTATGTTCAGGGGTATTATTTCGGCAAGCCAGCATCTGAGCCGCTTCACCAGATTTGAACGACTGATTAGGAGAGCGGTTTTAGGCGCTCCCTGAAAAATGGCTACACCTATACATTGAAAGGAGTCAACCATGACTGAAAAACCGGGAGATACGCAGGGTACGGAGAAAGAGCAGGGAGAAAGTAGGGATGAAAGTCCACTGGAGCAATTGCTCTACCTTGCTCTAGGTACTGCATTGGCAGCTAAGAAGCGCATAGAGAGCGACAGTGCGCAGTTTCGCGAATTTCAGCAGCAGGCACAGGACAGCGCACGCACGCTGCTGAAAGGGCTGAGTTCACGTGGCGAAGAGGGACGTGATTCAGCTCGAGATACGGCGCGGGATGCTTTGCGTACTCTGCTGCGCGAAGTGATCGACGACCTTGGTCTCGCTACGAAGAAAGATCTCGAGCAGCTGAAAAAAGATCTGGAGCGCTGATTTGAAGTTGCGTCTGGGTTTGATTCTGCATCAGTGCAGTCCGCAGCGCACCTATGCGATCTTCCGTTTTTTAATGACGGTATTCCTGCTGTTTCGACGCCGGCAGCGCTGGCTGCTGTGGCGCCCTCTTGCCCCTGAAGCCCTTGTCGCCACCATTCGCACCTTGGGAACCAGCTTCCTAAAACTGGCGCAGGTGCTGGCTACCAGGGCGGATTATTTCGATGCCAGTTATCTTGCGGCTCTGCGTCAACTCCACGACCAGATGCCGCCCATGCCTTCGGCACAGTGCGCTGCGGTCTTTGCCGAGGCATTTGCTGATCCAGAAGTGTTTGCCTCCTTTGATTCGACCCCACTTGCCAGCGCCTCCATCGGTCAGGTGCACCGTGCGGTATTGCGTGAAGGGGGGCAAGAGGTGGCGGTAAAGCTGCGGCGCAAGGATATCCGCACCGTGGTACAGATTGATATTGCACTGCTGCGTCTATTTTTGCTGCTGTTTCGCCCCTTGTTTAGCAGTCAGACGCGCAATTCCATCGAGGCGGTACTGCGTGCGTTTACCGAGGTAATTCTGCAAGAAGTCAGCATGGAACACGAGCTGGCCAATCTGCTCCAATTCAGCGAAGCCTATGCTCATTCGGGGATTCGTTTCCCCCGTTCATATCCAAAATATTGCAGCGATGCGGCGCTGGTGATGAGTTTCGAGTCTGGCGTGCGTATCGACGACACCGCCGCAGTAGCACGGTTGGCGGTGAAGTTTTCCGACCTGATGGAACAACTGGTGCTGTTCTATACGGAGCAGATGCTGGTGAAGGGTTTTTTTCATGCGGACCCACACCCGGGCAATTTGCTAGTCAACGAAGCCGGTGAGTTGGTGCTCCTAGATTTCGGTATGGTGAGCCGGATTCCCCATCATATGCGTCAGGCCATGATTCAAGCGGTGAAGGCCTCCTACGAGCACGATTATGAGCTTTTGATCAGTGCGGTGCGCCGTCTCGGCATTCTCACGGAAGAGGCTGATCAGCAGGGGATGAGTGCCATCGCTGAAGAACTGTTCAGTATTTTTTCCAGTGAACATCTTAACGCCGCTAGTATGCAGGATCTGGCCTTTGGTGTCCTCGATCTACTTCACGATCAGCCCTTTAAGCTCCCCCAGGATGTGATCTACGTCATGCGGGTCAGTTCACTGCTGGAAGGATTAGGGACCCAATATGTACCCAACTTCAATGGGGTTAAAGATATCCTCCCGATTTTAAAGCAGAACCTTACCCGCGCTCTCGGGGAAGAAAATTGCGGCGTCGAGGCCATAGTGCGTGAAGCGCGCCAGTTTCCCCTGACGTTGGTGCGGGCGCGGCGGGTGATCGAGCAGGCCGAACAAGGGGATATGGTGGTGCGTATCAGTGGGGCGGACCGAGCGTACATCGTCAATAGTGTCGGACGCTATTTGCGTAGCGTGTGTTGGTTGCTGTTCTGGTTCGGGCTCGCCTTTTTTATGCAGCAGCATGGCACAGAGACCGCACGCACCGGCAGTTATATCAGCCTGGGCGGGGCGGTGGTGGTGATGCTGAACCTGCTCAGGAAAGGGTGAGACAGATGTCACACCCACGTGCAGACGAGCTAGATGCTTCCCGCGTAATCATGTGGTTTCGGGCAGATTTGCGCCTTCAAGATAATCCGGCTTTGTACGCAGCGGCGCAGCAAGGCACGGTTATCCCGGTGTTTGTGCACGAAACGGAAAAAGACACGCAAGGATACGCTGGGGCAGCGGGGCAATGGTGGTTGCATCATAGTCTTATCGATTTGCAGCGCTCTCTGCGCGGGGCCCTGCGCTTCTATGCTGGTTCCGCCGCCACTGTTTTGCCTGAGCTGTGTAGGCATTATAACGTGCAGGAAGTGTACTCCAATCGTAGTTACACCCCGACGGGGATGGCGCTGGAGCGTGCGGTGAAGCAGGCGCTGCTGCAAGAGCAGGTTTCCAGTTCTATCCACAATGGCAGTTATCTATGGGAGCCCGATTCTCTGCGCAAAACCGATGGAACCCCGTATCAGGTGTTTACCCCATTTTATCGCAATGCGCTTGAGCATGCGCCTTTGCCTCACTTCCCACTCCCTGCACCGCCTCGGTTGGAGTTGCTGCCGGTGGAGTCTGCAATATCGGACGAGATTGACGTAATCGATCTGGCGCAGCTCCAGTTGCTCCCGCACCACCCCTGGGTAGATAAATTGGAATCGTGCTGGGACGTTGGTGAAGCGGCAGCTCATGCACGCATCCAGGAGTTTGTGGACGCCGATTTGAGTCATTATTCTGCGGCCCGCGATTTCCCCGCAATCGGCGGAGTGTCACGCCTAGCGCCGTATCTGGCGTGGGGACAGGTATCACCAAACCAACTCTGGCATGTCCGCGATATTACTTCGAATGATGGTGCGACGGAAGGTCAACGGCAAGAGCTAGGAGCTTTTC
>JAQUDG010000084.1 GCA_028685815.1 Desulfuromonas sp. | reverse complement strand
CTTGCAATGCTAGTAGCATCGGTGTTTTAAGCACAGCAACGGAAAGTTATACAATGCTATGGCCAAGAAAAAGACTCCCTCAACACCGGCAACTCTGATCTTACGAAGACATGAGATACCTTACAGTGTGCATCCATACAAATATGAACCTAGAGGGGGTACCGCATGTTCTTCCCGAGAGTTGGGAGTGGACGAACACCTGGTAATCAAAACCCTGGTGATGGAAGACGAGAACGCCGCCCCGTGCATAGTGCTCATGCACGGAGACTGCAGTGTCTCTGCAAAGGAGTTGGCACGCAGCATAGGGTGCAAAAGCATAAGCCCATGTCAACCGGATGTAGCCCAGCGACATACCGGATACTTGACTGGGGGAACTTCGCCATTTGCGACACGCAAGACTTTGCCATTATACGTTGAAGAGAGCATTCTATCTCTGGCGCAAATATATATTAATGCCGGTAGACGTGGTTTATTGCTTAAACTTGCACCCAAAGATCTGCGCACTCTCCTCAATCCGGTACCTGTACAGGTGGCGACTAGATAAGCCCTTTGCACATGTCAACACCACCTGGATATTGAATACTTATCTGGTTTCATTGTCAACTAACGGAGCTGTGCAATAATTACGTTTATTTTTTGACGTTGCATCTCGATACAACGCGGCAGCAAAAAATAAAAACTTCACTCCCTTCCGCGGAGTGGGGAGGGTTACTTTGGCGCTTAACTGTTTATTCTCCTAACGCATATGTGCTACTATAACCTATCAAGTTTTTATTACCTGAGCCGATGCCTAAGCCGATAAATTAAGACCGGGGAACACAAGATATGCTCAAAAGTTTACTGATTGTTGACGACTCTCCAGTAGCACGCATGATTATAAAAAAGTGCTTACCACTTGACCACGGACTCCAGATATACGAAGCGGGCAATGGCAAGGAAGGTGTTGAGAGATATCACGAGCACAATCCAGATCTTACCCTGATGGATCTCACCATGCCGATAATGGATGGGTTTGAAGCTCTTGCGTGTATTCGCGCTGCCGATCCAGATGCTGTGATTATTGTCTCGACAGCAGATATTCAGGAAAAGGTGATTCAGCGAGTTCAAGATCTAGGTGCTCTGTACACCATGAAAAAACCCCCCTCCAAAAAAGCTCTGGAAGAAGCACTACAGCGCGGCGCAGAAGCATTTAAACAGGTGCAGAAATGAGCACGCTCGCCGAACAGATATTCTCCTCAGATGAGAAGGATATCCTACAGGAAGTGATGAATATCGCCTTCGGTCAGGCCACAGCAGAGCTGGCTGAAGTAATAGATATTTTTGTAATTTTAAGTGTTCCATACATAAGAGTGATTAAAGGTTCTGACCTGCCAGGATATCTTCTTAAGGAGATGGATGGATCGCCAGTAGTCAACCTTATAGAGCAAAATTTTATTGGTAAATTCAGCGGACAGGCGTTGCTTATCTTCCCTTCCGGAGCTGAAAAGGAGCTTATCAAGCTCTTCAATCAAGAAAATGAAGCAGAGGCCTACGGTGTAGACATTGACACCTTGGAGCGAGAAACACTTATTGAAGTTGGCAACATACTTATCGGGGCATGTATAGGCAAAATAACCGAGTTGCTTAAAGATTTTGTTACCTACGACCCGCCGCGACTACTAATCCAGGATCTATCAAAGTCTACTCCATCTCAATTCCCCATTGATAAGGACAGCTTTGCCATATCCATCCGAACCGTTTTTCGTTTTGAGCAGCAAAATGTTGAGGGCTATCTGTTCTTAATTACCAGACAGCACTCAGTTCAGTGGCTCAAAAAAGCATTGCAGACATTTCTGGAGTCATTCATGTGATTTTCGCTCAAATTTTTGACACCATAAATAATGGCCTTCTAGTAATTGACCGCGAGATGACCGTCAAATACTGGAACAGATGGATGGCCATGCATAGTGGAATCAGTGTGGAAAAAATTGTTGGCACCTCTCTTTTCAGTCATTTCCCGGAACTGGATCGACCCAATTTTCGCCGCAACTGTAAATCCGTCTTTCAGTTTGGGAATTTTTGCTATTTTTCCCAGCGTTTGCATAAGTATATCTTCCCCATGCAGGCGCAAGGTTCGCTGGCGGATACTTTCGACTATATGCAGCAAAGCTGTTCCATAGGCCCACTACGCAATCAGAACAACGAAATCGAAATGCTTTACATTTCGATACAGGACGTTACCGAAGTTGTTTCCTACCAAAAAAAACTAATCTCCATGAACAACACAGATATGTTGACCGGGGTATATAACCGAAACTACATGGAGTCTCACCTAAGCAAAGAAATTGAGCGCTGCCGGCGCTATGACCATACTATGTCGCTGCTGATGATCGACGTAGATCTATTCAAAACGATAAACGACAGTTACGGACACCCTTGTGGCGATTATGCCCTGAAAACCATCTGCGAACGCATCCTTGCCAATATTCGCAAAAGCGACTCGCTCATCCGCTACGGTGGTGATGAGTTTTGCATAATCATGCCGGAGACCACCGGAAAGGATGCATACAGGGTTGCCGAAATTGTGCGTCGATCTATCTGCGACCGCCCCTTTACCTTTGGTGGAGATACATTTTCTACTACGATAAGTGTCGGTGTGGCCGCCTACAATCGAGACAATGATGATGTAGAAAGTATGTTAAAAAAAGCTGACGATGCCCTCTATTGCGCTAAACAATCGGGGAGAAACAGCGTAACTTAAGCTCGCTCGCCAACTAAAACAGAAATGGATGGGTTATGGATCTTTTCACCGCCATAAATGCACGCTACAGCTATCGTGGCAACATGGAACAAACACGTATTCCACGCACTGATCTCAGAAAAATAGTTGAATGTGGCCTAAAAGCGCCTTCAGGCAAGAATGCTCAAACGACCGAATTTATTATAATTGATGACAATGGAATTTTACAGGAACTCCACAAACTTCATCCCGCCAATAAAGCAATGCAACAGGCACCCGCAATGATAGCCTGCGTAGTTGATACTAATCCGGAAAAAATTTATGCCAGCTATGACTTTCAACTCGAAGACTGTGCCGCTGCAGTAGAGAACATGCTGTTAGCCATTACAGCACTGAAATATGCCTCAGTTTGGATCGATGGGTGGTTACGTGGCGAAGGGCGGGCAGACGCAATTGCTAAGCTCTTACACCTTCCACCAACTAAAAAAGTACAGATACTCCTACCCGTGGGAATACCCGTTGCAGAGGGAGCGCGTAAAGAAAAGAAACCCTTTGAGCAACGTGCATGGTTTAATACCTACATGGAAAACAAAACGATATCTACGGAATAGGAAGCCAGGCAAATTCACGAACCAAATAAAAATAGGAACGCCATAAGGCGTTCCTATTTTTATTGAACATTTCATCCAAGATGCTAACTCTGGGTAAAATCCGTGCTGGTATAAAATGGCGGGGCTGACGGGACTTGAACCCGCGACCTCCGGCGTGACAGGCCGGCGTTGTAACCGACTCTACTACAGCCCCGCAAATATGGTGGGCGAAACAGGGATCGAACCTGTGACCCTCGGTTTGTAAGACCGATGCTCTCCCAGCTGAGCTATTCGCCCATATCTTGTTCTGAGTTATTTTAGTCGTGCATTGTTAATTTCGCGTGTTATCTTGTTGCCCGAAATTACTCAGGTTTTCTTGTGCAACGGCGGTGAAGGTAACAAATCCTACGCCGATTGTAAAGCAGATAATTATGTATATAGAGATTATCTTCAGCTGTTGACTGCGTCCTTTAAAGCCTTGCCCGCTTTAAACTTAGGAACCTTGGCTGCAGGGATTTGCAAAGCAGCACCAGTCTGGGGATTTTTTCCAACACGTGCCGCACGATCACCGACACTGAACGTACCAAAGCCAACCAGTGAGATCTTGTCTTCCTTCTGCAAAGTCTCCGTTACGCTGTCAACAAATGCCTTGAGAGCCTTCTCTGCGTCTGCTTTGCTCAAGCCTGCTTTTTCTGCCATAGAATTTACTAGTTCGGTTTTTGTCACAGCTAACCTCCAAATACTATCGATTTTTAAAAAATACCTTGTACTAATAGCAGACTTGCACTGACATAACAAGCTAATTTATCAGCTTAATTCGCCGTTTGGACCGCCTAGTACACCCCTTTAAAATCCTTACGTTGGCACTCCGAATTGAACAATCATCTTATACGAGATTTAACCAGATTGCACAAATAATTATTATTCGTCGCGGACCCAACTTAAATAAAAGCAGAAGATGAAGCAATGACCTATTAAAGCAAAGCCTGTGCCAGAACTTCGTCCATATGCGAAACAAGGTGGATTTCAAGGTCTCGCTTCACTTCAGCGGGAATTTCGACCAAGTAGCGTTCATTCTCTGCCGGTATAAGTACCCGTTCTAAACCTGCTCGTCTAGCTGCCAGTAGCTTTTCCTTTAATCCACCGATAGCTAACACATCTCCACGCAGATTAATCTCTCCGGTCATACCCAAGTTCGCATCTACAGGACGCTTGGTAAGAGAAGACACCAAGGCAGTCGCAATAGTTATCCCGGCAGAGGGGCCATCTTTTGGTATCGCTCCCTCAGGCACATGAATATGTATATCCAGGTTGCAATAGAAATCTTCAGGCAATTCAAGAACTTCTGCTTTTGAGCGAATATATGCATATGCTGCTTGGGCTGATTCTTGCATTACTTCCCCAAGCTTGCCCGTCACGGTGAGTTTACCTTTACCGGGGAACTCAAGCACCTCAATCATGAGAATCTCACCTCCCACGGGGGTCCATGCCAACCCGGTGGCTATACCACAACGGGAAACAGAGTCTTTCCGTCCATAGGTATAGGGTGCAACCCCAAGGTGTTTTGCAACCTGATTAAGACCAACACTCCATACGTGGTCACGGTCGCCTCTTTGAGCAACCTGACGCGCGATTTTCCGGCAAATAGCGGCAATCCTTCGCTCCAAATCACGTACCCCTGCTTCACGGGTATAGAGTCGGATAATTTCTGCGAGGGCATTGTCGGAGAACTTAAGCTTCTCCGGTTGCAGTCCGTGCTCGAGCACCTGTTTACTTATCAGGTGACGACGGCATATCTGTATTTTTTCCTCTTCTGAATAGCCTTCGAGGCGTACTATCTCCATGCGGTCTAAAAGTGGCGCTGGTATGCTCTGCATCGAATTTGCGGTTGCTATGAACATAACCTGAGATAAGTCAAAGTCAATATCAACGAAGTGATCTCCGAAAGCTGAATTTTGTTCCGGATCGAGTACTTCTAGCATGGCTGATGAAGGATCACCCCTGAAGTCCATGGACATTTTGTCGATTTCGTCCAGCAGAAATACCGGGTTCTGCACTCCTGCCTTTTTGATTCCCTGCATAATCTTGCCGGGCATAGCTCCAATATATGTACGCCGATGCCCTCTTATTTCAGCTTCGTCGCGCACTCCTCCCAAAGAAATTCGTACGAACTTGCGCTTCATGGCACGAGCTATCGAACGTCCAAGCGAGGTTTTTCCTACGCCAGGAGGACCAACAAGACACAGGATAGGCCCCTTGATCTTTTTGACTAGGAGTTGGACCGCCAAATGCTCAAGAATGCGCTCTTTAACTTTCTCAAGACCGGCATGATCTTCATCAAGTACGCGCTGCGCTAACTCAATATCATCGCAGTCGCGGGTAGTTTTTTTCCAAGGCAGGTCAAGTAAGCATTCAAGATAGTTGCGCACCACGGTCGCTTCGGCAGACATAGGTGACATCATCTTGAGCTTCCGCATTTCGCTCTTGACCTTATCACGCGCCACCGCTGGCATCTTGCTTTTCTCAACTCTAGCTTCTAATTCTTTAAGCTCTTGCTTAAACTCGTCTTTATCACCTAGCTCTTTCTGGATGGCGCGCATCTGCTCATTGAGGTAGTACTCTTTTTGAGTACGCTCCATCTGTCCTTTTACGCGCTTACGGATTCTCTGCTCAACCTTGAGTATCTCTTCTTCACGCTCGAGAATCTGCAATACAGCTACGAGGCGCTCCTCTACATCACTGAGCTCTAGTACCTCTTGTTTATCTTCAATCCGTACATTAAGCTGAGCCATAATGGTATCAGCCAGTAGACCCGGTGCGTCAATCCCATCAACGGCGGTGACCACTTCGGCTGGAACCTTGGTGCTCAAGCCCGCATAGCTACTGAACATGGTGTGTACACTGCGACTTAAGGCCGTTGTTTCTAGATTGTCTTCATATTTCTCGTCAATGAGCTCAGCCTGAACTTCAGCATAAGCCTCTAGCTCTCGATACTGAGTGATTCGGGCCCGCCACTCACCTTCAACCAGAAGCTTGATTGTTCCATCGGGCAGCTTCATTAACTGTGTAATAGTTGCTACGGTTCCAATAGTATACAAATCAATAGCGTCAGGATCATCAACTTCCGGGTCGTTCTGAGCTACCAGGAAAATCTTCCTATCGGTCTCCATAGCCCGCTCAAGAGCAGCAATAGATCTGGCACGTCCAACGAACAGGGGAACAACCGTTGCAGGAAAAACGACGATATCACGCAAAGGGAGCAGGGGATGCTCCCCTGCTCCTGCTATTTCTTCAGGCGTAACATTTTGTTCAGATGTCATAGAATATCCAGGTTACAGCGTTAGAATCAGGCTGAAGCGGATTCAGCACAATCATATACAATCAGAGGATCGGTCTTCTTCAGTACCACCTCTTCGCTGATAACCACCTCTTTGACATGTTTTTGTGACGGAATCTCAAACATGATATCCAGCATGGTCTCTTCGAGAATAGAACGAAGTCCGCGCGCTCCAGTTTTACGTTGCGCCGCAAGACGTGCCACTGCGGCAAGCGCCCCTAGGGTGAACTTCAACTCTACACCTTCAAGTTCAAAGAGCTTCTGATATTGCTTGATGAGGGCGTTTTTGGGCTCCTGCAAAATCCGAATAAGCGCCTGCTCGTTCAATTCTTCCAGCGTTGCTACCACAGGCAGACGCCCGACAAATTCAGGAATAAGGCCGAATTTCAACAGATCGCCTGGCTCAACCTGGGCCAGGAGTTCTCCCTGCACTATTTCTTCTTTAGATTGAATATCTGCACCAAAGCCAATCCCTTTTTTGCCGATACGTTTGGAGACAATATCTTCCAGACCAGCAAAGGCCCCACCACAAATTATTAGGATATTGGAGGTATCGACCTTGATGAACTCCTGCTGCGGATGCTTGCGTCCACCCTTAGGGGGAATACTGGCAGTAGTACCTTCAATTATCTTCAGTAAAGCCTGTTGAACCCCTTCGCCAGACACATCACGTGTGATGGAAGGCGACTCACTTTTACGCGCTATCTTATCGATTTCGTCAATATATATAATTCCGCGCTGGGCTTTTTCAATATCGTAGTCAGCCGCTTGTACTAGAGCGAGAATGATATTCTCCACGTCTTCGCCCACATAGCCGGCTTCGGTAAGGTTTGTGGCGTCAGCAATGGCAAAGGGGACGTTAAGTACACGCGCTAAGGTCTGAGCTAGCAGCGTTTTGCCGCTGCCTGTTGGTCCCAACAGCAGAATGTTGCTCTTCTGGATCTCCACATCGCCATTAGTGGCCAAATACTTGACGCGCTTATAATGATTGTACACTGCTACTGCGAGCACACGTTTCGCCCGCTCCTGTTCAACTACATAGTCATTGAGCGTGAGCAGAATCTCTGCTGGGATCGGTAGATTGCCTTCGTCAGTTATATCTGCCTGTGCTAGCTCTTCTGCGATTATCTCCTGACATAGATCAATACATTCATCACAGATATACACCGATGGGCCAGCAATAAGCTTTTTAACCGCTTCCTGACCCTTTCCACAAAATGAGCAGGTAAGATTTTTATTATGCACGTCGCTAGAATCCATCTACTCCTCCTCCTGGCCCGCTTTTTTACAGGCACCATGAACTTTCGTGGCAAACCTCGCCTAAAACCTGCACCACATTTTAAATTGCAAAAAAAGCAGACCGTAAGATTTATTTACTTTTTATCTATGCGCTCGTCGCGCTTAATTATACGATCGATAATGCCATAATCGCACGCCTGCTGAGCACCCATAAAGTAGTCACGTTCAGTGTCTGCTGCAATTTTTTTCATGGTTTGGCCGGTATGTTCAACCAAGATATTATTTAAAGATTCACGCAGGTACAGAATTTCCCTAGCATGAATACTGATGTCTGAAGCCTGGCCTTTAAATCCACCCAGGGGCTGATGTATCATTATGCGGGAATGGGGCAAGGCGAAACGCTTCCCCGCCGCACCAGCAGCGAGCAGCAGCGCTCCCATGCTTGCGGCCTGTCCGATACAGATTGTAGACACAGGTGCCTTTATGTACTGCATTGTATCATACATAGCCATACCGGCAGACACCACCCCACCTGGCGAGTTGATATAGAAGTGGATATCCTTGTCCGGATCTTCTGACTCAAGAAACAACATCTGTGCAACAACCAGGCTTGCAACCTGATCGTCAATTGGGGAACTAAGCATGATAATTCGGTCTTTAAGCAGACGTGAGTAAATATCATACGAGCGCTCTCCACGCCCAGTCTGCTCTACAACCATAGGAACCAAATTCATATACTTACTCCTGCTCCTCTGGCGCGTCCTGCTTTTCTTTATCCAATTCTTCTTTAGTTAGCTCCTGTATATCTGCCTGTCCCAACAGATATGCAATAACTTTTTCTTCTTCTATTTGAGCGAGCAGGCCTTCCTTTTTGTCTTCGGAAGAGTAGTATTTTTTCACATCTTCAAGGGGGGCATTGGCCATTTCAGCAATCTCTTCGAGGCGCGCATCTATTTCGCCCTCATCAACTGAAATATTCTCAGCGCTACCAACCCCTTCCAGAATCAAGCTGCCCTGCACCTGCTTTACCGCGGTATCGCGGTACATGGCGCGGAAGGCCTCTTCATTCATCCCCATCATCTCAAGAGACATCCCCTGAGATTTCAGGCGTCCCTTTATATTCTGCAGCATAAAATCTAATTGACCTGCAACCATGGTCTCAGGAACCTCCATGGAATTGCGCTCGACCAACTGTGCCATCAAACGCTCTTTAAGCTCTTCTTCAATGCGCTGCTTTTCTTGACGATCATAATTTTCACTGATTTTTGCACGCAAATCTGCTGCAGACTCAGCTCCAAACTCCTGTGCTAACTCGTCGGTCAACTCCGGAACAGTTTTTTCTTTGATCTCTGAAATTTTAACTTTGAATGTGGCCTCTTTGCCTGCCAGTTCATCATTACCATAATCTGCAGGGAAGGTTACCTTGACTTCCCCTTCTTCGCCGCGCTTCATTCCTACGAGTTGATCCTCAAAGCCAGGGATAAAACTCCCAGAGCCTATTTCTAACTCATGGTCCTGTGCTGCTCCACCTGCAAAGGCTTCTGCACCGACAAAACCTTCGAAGTCCAAGGTAACAAAGTCACCATTTTGCACGTCATCACGCTTCACAGCTTCTTTTTGTGTACGCGAATCAAGCATCTGTGCTATTTGCGTGTCCACTACAGAGTCATCGAAAGCGTAGATTTCTTTCTTCAGACTCAGCCCAGAGTAAGCCAGGTTTTCTATTTTAGGTTTAACGTCAACATAAAACTCATAGGTGAAAACTTTATCTTCTACAAGTTCGCCGCTCTTCTGAATGGCAGGTTCTCCGATCGCAGCGACCTCGCTATCGGTGATGGCTTTAAAGTAGGTATCATTGATCAGTTTGCCAACCACTTCATGCTCCATTTGCTCAGCATAGTATTGCTTCACCAGACGCATAGGAACTTTGCCCTGGCGAAACCCCTTCAACTTGGCGTTACGAGCAATTTTGGCATAAACCGCGGTGATTTCTTGATTCACCTGTGCGGCATCAACTTCAACAGATATCTTCTTTTTAACTGAACTTAAATCTTCAACCTGCGTATTCATGCAACGATCCTCTCTTAATATTGAAATTTACAACTATTAAATCATTCAGGGGAGAATAATGTGGAATGCAATTAACAAGTGCAAACTAGGAAACCATGCCGAACAAAGCACCACATAGGTGGTGATGCTAGGCTCGGCATTTGTACATGGGATAATGGTGCGAGAGGGGGGACTCGAACCCCCACGGTTACCCGCTGGATCCTAAATCCAGTGCGTCTGCCAATTCCGCCACTCTCGCGACTATCATATTTAATTTGAAGTACCCACTTGGTAGGGTAACGAACTTTCGACAAGTGCCAAGCGCACTTAGTCGTGTACAGGATTACCTAGTGCCTACTGCCAACAAAAAAGACCCGGCCCCGATGTGTTAGCCGGGAGTCCGACAAGAACATCGACGATCGAGTCCGGTTTATTAAATGGGGTGAGTGAAGGGACTTGAACCCTCGACAACTGGAGTCACAATCCAGCGCTCTACCAACTGAGCTACACCCACCACATAAAAGAATCCAAAACGGGGGCTGATACTGCATATTCTGCTATTTATTGTCAACACCCATCCAAAGCCGTTTACATCAAATGGCGCGCCAGGAAGGACTCGAACCCTCGGCCCTGTGATTAGAAGTCACATGCTCTATCCAGCTGAGCTACTGGCGCCTTGAATTTAAATATGGTCGGGGCGAGAGGATTCGAACCTCCGACCCCCTGCTCCCAAGGCAGGTGCGCTACCAGGCTGCGCTACACCCCGACGTTCAAGACGCTGTTGTTTATCACTGCAAAAATTAAATTGCAAGTATTTTGTCGCATAATTTCACTTTTAACTGCAAATTATTTTCTTAAAAACGTGCACATGCGCGCATATCCACGCATTTCAGTGCACTTGATTCCAACAAATACAAGCACTTGCATCAAAAAATATTCGCCAAACCAAAAAATCAACTCCGGAGATTTTTTTCATCCTCAACAAAGATAGCCTCTTCACATTCTCCTAGCACTTTACCATCAACCGGCTCAACCTCCGGTCCTAGCAGATCACCCTTGAGGCGCAAAAACTCTGCGCGTGAGATTAGGTCGTGATTATACATCTCCATCAGGCGCTCGAGGCTGCGCAGTCGCGATATGTTAGGATCTTCGAGTAGCAGGGGTTCGCTCCCACCCCACCCTTCGACCGGAGAGCTCCCCCCGACCCGCATAGACGCCAAACCGCCGAGTAGGCTAATTTCCACCCCCCGACCCCTGGATTGCATATGTTGGACCCTGCTGCGCTGGCGTCGGTACCTGATATATAGCCATACCAGAAAAGAAGCGCTCAACACAAGGCCTCCGCCAAGGATCCAGGGCATATATTGAACTAGGCCACGGAAAAAAATTATGAAAAACCCAAGCACCACCAGCAGCACTACATGCAGAAGAAGAATCAAGTAACCGGTAAATATGTTTTTTACTATGCCTGGATTTTCTGGATCGGAAGCCATAAGTGAACGCTCTTTAGCTTAAGGTTATTATATGGAAGTTATTGTACTAAAGGTGCAGACAAATCGAACCCACATACCGCTACGCGCACCAAACCAGACGGCCCTCAAACGTTTTAATATAGCTAGGAGTAGCCTCAAGGGCAACAGGTTTCTCCACCGCAAGGCACATGTTTCCCCCACACTCCCCCCCTACGCCTACAAATGGTAGCTTATCAATTAAGCAGAAGCGCTACCTTTAAGTATCCATTTACGATCTAATACATGTTACTGTTCGCGCCTAGATTTACATAAACCCTAGCGTAGTATTAATTGAAGGAGAATATTCTATATGGAAAACAAGCCCCGTGTACGCCTACATACGAGCGCCGGCGACATAGTACTAGAACTCTGCCCCGAAGAGGCGCCGATCAGCGTAGAAAACTTTCTGCAGTACGTTAACGCCGGATACTATGACGGTAAAATCTTCCATCGCGTAATACGAGGATTTATGCTTCAGGGTGGCGGGATGGATGCAAAAATGCGGGAAGATAAGCCTAAACGCCCCATCAAGAATGAAGCAGCTA
>JAQUDG010000083.1 GCA_028685815.1 Desulfuromonas sp. | reverse complement strand
GGATGCATTAAATAAACCCGCCTCTGGGGGTCTGTGTGTCTCCTGCGTGGCCACAAGCCATGCCGAACTCCATGCTCAACTTGATTTTGGCTTGGAGCATCTACAGCATAGCAGTGACCAGCGCTTGGATGGCAAAGGGGGCGCCAGAATCCCTGCGTGCGCGCGAGCCAAGGTGTTCTACTCACCTACCCCGCTAGGGCAAGAGGGCAAAGTGGCGTTTGTATATCCTGGTTCCGGCAATCATTTTAAAAATATGGGGCGTGCTTTGGCACGAACCTGGCCGGCGTTGTTTGAACGCCAACAGCGCAACAATCAGTATCTCAAGGATCAGTATCGCGCGGAACTGTTCTGGAACGGCGCTGATCTCGCTCAGATCGAAACAGATCACAACTCCATGATCATCGCGCATGTGGCGCTGTGCACCGCCTTGAGTGATCGCGTGCGTCAATTCGGCATCGAACCGCAGATGGCCGTGGGTTACAGCCTGGGTGAATCCTCCAGCCTATTCTCGTTAGGAATCTGGCGCGAACGTGATGAGATGCTGCGCCGCATCGAGGAATCGCCCTTGTTTACCCGGGATCTGGCCGGACCATGCGCCGCTGCCAGAACCCTGTGGCAGTTGCCGGAGCATGAAGAGGTCGATTGGTGCCTGGGGATCGTTCCCCTGCCCGCTGCACGGATTAAATCTGAAATTGAGAAGATAGAGCGTGCATACCTGCTTATCATAAACACTCCGGATGAGTGTGTGATTGGTGGGCAACGCAGCGCGGTGCAACAAGTACTGCAGCGCTTGGACAATCCCCCTTTTATCGAACTTAAAGGGGTAACCACGGTCCACTGCCCGGTTCCACAGGTGGTGGCGGACGCATATCATGCCCTGCACCACTTCGACACCCACACCAGCGCGGTGGAGGTGTACAGTTGCGCCAGCGGCGAACCCTACGCCCCGAGCACCAGCGCCTGTGCCGATGCTATTTTGGCCCAAGCCACCGATACCATTGATTTCACCCGCGTGATCAACAATGCCTACGCCGCCGGGGCCCGCATCTTTATTGAAACCGGCAGCGGCACCTCCTGCACCCGCATGCTTCCACGCATCCTTGGAGATCGGCCCCACATGGTGCGTCCCACCTGTGTGGAGGGAGAAGCGCCTCTGACCACCTTCGCAACCCTGGTCGGGCAATTGGAAGCGGAAGGGATACGCTGCAACCTTGCAGACTTGCGCCCACTTGTGGGGATATCCGAAGAGGAACAGACACCGCCGCCTCAGAACTTGGTCACTTTGTACAACGGCATTCGGGCTATAGAATTGCCTACGTTGCAGCCTTTGCAGGAGAAAGCGCATATGTCTAAACCTCAGGTAGATACGTCCATCCCCGCCCTTACCCCTGCCCCTACTAAGTCACCCGTGTCCAACGCTGCCATACCCGAGAGCATGAGTATGGGGATGCTGGAGCAGATGCAACAATCCCAAGCACAACACAGCGCCGCTCACGCGGAGTTTCTGCGTCTGAGCCGGGAGATGCATGCCCTGATGGCGGAAAACATCCGCCTGCAGCAGCAGAATTTGCAATTTGAGCAACATGGGCAGCATCAGCAACATGAGCAGGGTGATTGGCGTTCAGGTTCCGATGTCGAAGAAATTGCGGTAAAAGCGACACCCTTAGTCAGGCCAGAGGTAAAGGTACAGGCTGCGAAGCCTGCTCAACCACCGGCACCGCAGACCCCGGCCCCGCTCTTTGACCGCGCCGCGTGCATGGAATTTGCCATCGGCTCCATCGGCAACATGCTGGGGGCACAATTTGCCTCCATCGACTCCCACCCCACGCGGGTGCGCCTGCCCGATGAACCTCTGATGTTGGTGGATCGCATCCTCCTTCTTGAAGGGGAACCCTGCTCCATGGGGGGTGGTCGGGTTATCACCGAGCATGATGTTACTAGCGAGCGTTGGTATCTGGATGGCGGGCATATCCCCACCTGTGTAGCGGTGGAAGCGGGTCAGGCCGATCTGTTTTTATCCGCCTATCTTGGGGCAGACCTGCAGACCAAAGGGAAAGCGGTATATCGTCTGCTGGATGCGGTGGTGAAGTTCCACAGTTCTCTACCCAAGCCCGGTGATGTAATTCGCTACGATATCTACATAGAGCGTTTCTTCCGCCAGGGAGATACGTGGCTGTTTAAATTCAACTATGAAAGCAGCGTTAACGGTAAACCCCTGATGAGCATGCATGATGGCTGTGCGGGGTTCTTCACCGCAGCGCAGCTCAACGATGGGCGCGGCGTAGTGCATACCGAGCTCGATCTACGCCCCATGCAAGGAAAACGCTCCCCCGACTGGCGCGAGCTGATTCCAATGCATGCGGTGGAGCAGTATTCCGCCTCTCAGATTCAAGCGTTGCGTGGGGGTGACTTGGCCGCCTGCTTCGGCCCTGAATTTGCGCGCCTGCCGATTGAACATCCCTATACGCTGCCGGGTGGGCACCTGGAACTGGTGGATCGGGTGATTCATGTGGATCCGACTGGCGGGCGCTATGGAATTGGGCAGATCAAAGCGGAGATGGATATTCAACCTGATGACTGGTTTCTCACCTGTCACTTCTGCGATGACAACGTCATGCCTGGCACCCTCATGTATGAATGTTGCCTGCATACGCTGCGGGTATTCCTCATGCGCATGGGCTGGGTGACGGCAGATGGCGAAGGACACTGGGAGCCGATCCCCGGGATTGAAAGTCAGCTCAAATGTCGCGGTCAAGTGACTGAAACCACCAAAGTCGCGACGTATGAAGTCAATGTAAAGGAGCTCGGCTATCGTCCGGAACCATACGCCATTGTCGATGCGCTGATGTATGCCGATGGCAAACCCATTGTCGAAATTACCAACATGACCATCCAGCTCAGTGGGCTGGATCGTAACGCCATGGAAGTGCGTTGGAATATTGCAACTACAGCGGTAAATCCGCAGCTTGAACACAGCAGCTCGATTGATGTCGCGGCGGCAAAAGCTGGAGCAGTAAAACAGACGTCCGCAAAGCCGGCCCTGTATGACTACGCCAAGATTCTGGCGTTCTCGAATGGTAATCCATCCGAGGCCTTTGGCGAACCGTACCGCGTTTTTGATTCAGAGCGTCGGATTGCGCGCCTGCCCCGGCCGCCATTTCAGTTTCTCGATCGCATCACCGCCATTGATGCTACGCCGTGGAAGATGATCGCCGGTGGCGGGATAGAGGCGCAGTACGATATTCCTTTTGATGCTTGGTATTTTGCGCAGGATCGCTCCGACAATATGCCTCTGAGTATTTTGCTGGAGATCGCCCTTCAACCCTGCGGTTGGATGGCGGCATACATGGGCTCGGCCCTGACCAGTACTATTGACCTGTGTTTCCGTAACCTGGACGGCAATGCGATGAAGCTGCGCCCGGTTACTAGAGATAGCGGCACCCTGACTATCCAGGTTAAGCCGACGCGGGTTTCCAGCAGCGCAGGGATGATTATCCAATGCTACGACTTTGAGGTGTCAGACTCTGATGGCCCGGTGTACCGAGGCGACACCGTGTTTGGATTTTTCAGTAAGGCGGCGCTGGCCAATCAAGTGGGGATTCAAGGAGCCACTCCGTATGTTGCGCAATTACCTGAACAACAGCGTGGTGAAGTCCCCGGCTCGTACCCGACCCAAGCGCCGTTCCCAGATGTGCAGTTGCGCATGCTGGATAATATAGATATGTATATCAGTGATGGGGGCCCGCAAGGGCTCGGATATCTGCGTGCATCTAAAGTAGTCAATCCAGAGGAGTGGTTCTTTGACGCCCACTTTTATCAAGACCCGGTCTGTCCCGGCTCGTTGGGGCTTGAATCCTTTATCCAATTGATTAAATATGCAGCAGTACGCCGCTGGGGTGGAAATGAAGCCACCACCTTTGAATGCACGGCCCTGAATACGGAACATCATTGGTCGTATCGAGGCCAGATCATCCCCACTAACAAACACATTGAGGTGGAAGCGGTCATAACCCACATTGATGACGCCCAGCGCACCATCACTGCAAATGGGTTGCTACGGGTAGACAATAAAACCATTTATTCTATGCAAAATTTCGTTGTTAAACTAAACATTTAGCTAGGAAAGTTCACATAGGACTTCAACTGCTAAAGTTGCAAAGGAATTTGCACTCATTGCTCTACAACTACACAACAAGGAGAAGTGAATCATGCTCAAGATGCGGAATTTAGCTTTTATTTCAATGTTGCTCCTACTCATCAGCGCCTGCGGCGTAAGCGAAGAAAAGAAAGCTCCCAAGACCACTCAACCAGCTAGTATCAACACTGGGGTGAAGCGCGTTGAAGAGCACATAGCCCAGCAACAAGACAGTATCGAACAAATTGCGCTTGAACCAGAACAGGCGGTCAACCTTGCTCCGGTGGCGTCACAGACAAGCACCAATGCTGCACCTACAGCGGGAGTGAAAATTGATGCCCAACCGACGCCAGAGCGCACCTCGATCCATACCATCGTGATGCTGAACAAATATGGGCAAGTAGCGTTCAATCATGCAGCGCACACCGAGTTTGCAAGTTGTGCCACCTGCCACCCTACCGAACCACCCACGCGTATTGATAAAAATCGCAAGGAATATCATGATCTGTGCCGCACCTGCCATCAGGAAAGTGGGGCGGGACCAACCAAGTGCAGTGGTTGCCACGCGCACTGAGCCAATATCAAGATAGATTAGATAGATGCTGCTTGCTCAGCAAAAACCTCCCTGCAGCGGCGCTGCAGGGAGGTTTAATGGTGAGCACGGTTGTGAGTGCAGGCGAGAGTTGTAACACCGACGTTACATACGCTTGCCCCTTCCACTCCCACCTTTGCCCCTTCTACGAGGTTTTTTACTCCGCATAACACCAGCCCTGCTGCACCAGGTACTTGCAACCGATGATGGCACTCTGAAGCGTGGCAATGCAGAACGAATCTTGCCCCAGAAAAACGCCAACGCAAAAAGCAAAATAAAGGGGAGATAGGTAAACCAAGGTAAGGCTCCAAGCGCTGCTACCATATAAACCAACATAAGCAGGGCTATAAATCCAACCACAATAAAAACGCTCATAACAATTCTCCTGCGAAACAGTACAACCCAAAGTATTCGCTCGTATCATTAACGCTTTAGCCAACCCCTGTCAACGTGAAGAGCACTTATGGACCCATCATATACAGACGAGGAAAATTTTCTCAATATCGCCCGCGATCTAGATTTCGACTCACTCGACTACGATAAGGTTCTGAGAAAAAGAGCCCGAATCACCTACGCCCTAGTTGGAGTGGGCTCTTGCTTTATCATTATTGGTTTTGCCTTTCTGGTTGCCGAACTTTTGACCTTAAACTCCATTGCGGGAAGTACTTCTGTATTCATGCTGCTCATCTCAGGTATTTTGATTTATTTTGTAGCCGCCCGGCATCAACGCAAACTTGAGACCATTATTACCTATGAAATACTTCAGCGCATAAGGGCAATTGAAGGGAGAAATGGGTTTCTGTGGCGGATCGGCAACTCGCTCAATGCTTGTTGTCAAGAAGAATATGGCGGTATCCCTGAGGAAGTTTTTGAATTGCAGACCTCTTCCCAAGCCGGAGGAATAGAATCAGATGAAATACGTCTATATAAGGACTTCCTTGAGAAGGTAGTGCAATGGCATGAAAAGCATAAGAAGGAAGATAGTGCAGAATAAAATACGATACTTAGCCAGATGGTTGGACAAAAAACATCGCTGAGCGAAATAAAAAAACCCCACCGACATTATAAGTAGGTGGGGCTTTTATCAAATGGTACGCCCTAGGGGATTTGAACCCCTGTCGCCGCCGTGAAAGGGCGGTGTCCTGGACCAGGCTAGACGAAGAGCGCACATTATGTATTTATTCTGGCTGGGGTGGGAGGATTTGAACCCCCGAATGACGGAATCAGAATCCGTTGCCTTACCGCTTGGCGACACCCCAAGAGCGGCGCTGATACTAATGGCAATTTGGCGGCAGGTCAAGCTAAAATATACGACTTAAAATAAAAAATTCGTCGCAATGAATTTACCTGAGTATCTAAACATAAAAGCATCCCAACTGCAACCTCTACCCTGTATTTGTTTACGCTGCGTGTTAACATGCGCTGCACGTAATGCTGTTAGTGCTAACAAACTGCATGGCGGTGGAATTAATAGATGCGCTGCATAGTTGTGAGGGAGAATGTGATGGAAGAAAAACGCCACTATAAACGGGTACGCTTTATTGAAGAGGTTGAGATCACCCACGCAAACCAAATATACCCAGGGGTGGTCACTGATATATCTATAAAAGGAATATTGATAAAGCTCGAAGAGATGCCTGCAGGAGACACAACCGAGCAGAACTGGTGCATCCGCCTGCCGTTATCAGAGAATGTGCAAATAATTGTTAATGCCAGACCAAGCCATTGCGACCTTAAGAGCCGAGCAGTAGGGTTTGAATTCACCAAGATTGACGCTGACAGCATGGCGCATCTGCGTCGTTTGTTGGAGTTGAACACCGGCGATGCTGCCGCAATTGAACGTGAGCTAGGGCAGATGGTTGAAGATATGAAACTTAACTACATGGGATAAGTTTGAACAAAACGCCTCTATCCCACCTGGCCACGCTATGTGTCTTAGGGTTTGCTAGTTCCAGCCCAACTCTACGAGGTGTTGCTTGAGTTCCTGGGCTGGCAGCATCCCCTTTTGCACTGCCGCTAGGTCTTCTCCAGCGCTGGCGACGCTATGTGGGTCCCAACCTGAAGTGGCATTCTGCACTAACGCGGTGGGGATGCTTTTACCTTCAAGCAGCGCATACATATCCCCTTGCTCCACTTCCACCCCTCTGACCTCGATGGCTGCCTGCATGGCAGCGTAGACAATTTGGGAGCACTGCACCCGCTCTGGCGGGTAGCCCCACTCCCAGTACACGTTTACGGGGTAAAAATGTTGTGCGCTGCACCCTGCTATACTTGCAGAGGTGGCAAAACACAGCACAGTTCCTGCTTCCATAATATCTTCGACTAGCGGGACACCGCATGGTTTTACGACATACAGAATAATTCTGGTGTGGTGCTGCTTCAGGGTGTGGATAAAATCAATCCCTTTTTCAACCGCATTGTGAAAGCTTAGGAGCGGATACATGGCTGAATCGCGCCCTTGAAGCCAGTCTTTTTCGATACCCAGGTTTTCGTGGGCCCACGCAACACGTTCTGCCGCATTCTCAGGGGGAGCGCAATCGTGCAGATCCAGCATAGCAACGAGTTGATCCCAACGCTTTTCACTTAGAATGGGCATATCTGGCTCTGATATTAGTGACGCACAAACATCGACCCGGTCTTTGCGGGGGCGAAATTTCGCATACACGGACAAAATCACCATCAACGCCCCGCATGTTCCGAGCCCGCCCCAGATAGTATACGCTAAAAACTTCATAGTCTTATTTCCCTTATCCTTATTTTAACCCGTGATGTATCCTGATATTGTTGCAGTAGAGGGCTGGACAGCCGTTTGCACATCTTGCTAAGATAGCAAAATAATAGCTGTTTTTCCATTCTTCGTTTTCGGCTTATTCCAGCGAATGTTTTTCTTTTTCCCCTTTATGTTGCCGCGCATGCGCGCACAACGGCATGTACCTCTTTAGGTAAAATCACAATCAGCAACTATGCTACGAAGAAAGGAGCGACTTATGCTTAATTTCACCATTGACCAGAATAAATGTGATCGGTGCGGGCTGTGTGTGGCTGATTGCCCGCGCAATATCATCCACCTTGATGCCGGTGCGGTTGCAGTTCCTTACATTCCGCCTGAAAAGGAAGAAATATGCTTCGATTGCCAGCACTGCATGGCAATCTGCCCGCGTGCCGCGCTGTCCATTGGGGGGCACTCGTTGCAGCAGAGCATGCCCATCCCCGGCCACCTACCTGATACTATCGCACTGCAGACCTTGATTAAAGGCAGGCGCAGTGTGCGCCAGTTTGCCCAAGAAAACCTGACGCAGGATCTCATTGAACATCTGCTTGAGGTCGCTAGCCATGCTCCGACCGGGGTTAATGTGCAACAGGTACACTTTCATGTAATCAAAGATCGTTCCACTATGGATAAATTTCGGCACAAATGCATTGAAGCTTTAAGGGAAGTAATCAAGCAGGGGAAGTTGCCGGAAAAAAGAGGTTATTTTGCTGATTTTGTCCGTCTGTGGGATGAAAAGGGGATTGATGTCCTTTTTCGTGGCGCGCCCCACTTGGTTGTGACCTCGGCACCGGCTAAACTGCCAACCCCGCAGACCGATGCTCTAATTGCTTTGGTTACGTTTGAACTGTATGCCGTAGCTTCTGGGGTTGGAACCCTGTGGAATGGACTTACCATGTGGGCGATTCGTGATATTGCCCCAGAACTACGCGCCGCCCTTGGAATTCCAGAGGATCATGTCATCGGCTACGTCATGTCCTTCGGTAAACCGGCAGTGAAGTACCAGCGCACGGTGCAACGCGCCAACGCGAAAATTAAATATGTGTCCTGAAACATATTCCTTTAACTGCTCCCGCTAAAAGTCAGGATTTTCTATAAGGTGCCGCAACACTAGGCTAGCGCGGGGGCGCAGACGCTGTTGCGGCCTATTTACTTGCACTCCAGCACCCTTTCTGCGAGTATACGCGCGCGCCTGCAGTCCATCGGCGTCCATGGACAATAAACTTTCCGTATACCCACGTATACTGGTAGCAAAGGTTCAAAACCATGTTGGTAAAACCAGAACAGAAGGCCATTTATATTTTAGCTAAGGCTGTATTGCGCCAGAACAACTTAAAAGTAGCCGTGCTTCAGAGCGGCCAGCACCTGCACTATCCCCCAGCCAACCCGCCTACGCTGCTCAATTGGGCTATCAATTACGTCATGTGCCTACCGCTGGACAGTGAAGAAAGGCGCTTGCTGGATATGTTACACCTGAACCCCAACTATCGTTGGACGCCAGAGGAAACCAGATGTGCGGCTAGATGCTATAAACAGTTTTATCAGAAGATCGAAGAACAGCGGCTGTATTCCATTGGCAATAAATGGTTGAACTCCGGCGGACGGGATCTCGTCAATGCCTATCTGGTGGCCTGATTTACCCCCACATCATCTACACCATTCATGAACTAACACCTACGAAATACCATATATGAAATATAATAACGTATATCTGAATAGTATCTGCTATGAACTACCCCCTGTGGTGGTTACTTCCCTTGAAATTGAACAGCAACTCGCGGCTATGTATGGAAAACTCCACATACAGCATGGCCAGTTGCAAGCCCTGACCGGTATTCGGGAGCGCCGCTGGTGGTGGCCTGAAACCGAATTGTCGCAGGGAGCGATAGCGGCCGGGGAAAAGTCCTTACACCAGACCGGCATTGCCGCGCAAGATATCGGGGCCCTAGTTTATACTGGGGTGTGCCGCGAATTGTATGAACCCGCTACGGCATGTCGTGTTGCACACGCACTGGGCGTTGGAGGGGATGCGTATATATATGACATCAGTAACGCATGCCTTGGTGTGCTCAATGGCATTATCGATATAGCCAACCGCATCGAACTCGGGCAGATCCGTGCTGGAATGGTGGTTTCATGTGAAAGTGCGCGCGAACTGAATGAAACAGTGATCCGGCGTCTGCTGGCGCGCGAGGATATGGCGTTCTTTGCCCGTTCGGTGGCAACCCTCACCGGTGGCTCCGGCGCAGTGGCCCTTATTCTTTCAGACGGATCGCTGGGTGCCAGCGAGGCGCATAAAATCCTGGGCGCGGCTACTCGCAGTGCGCCCCAATTTCACGAACTGTGTCGCTGGGGGGTTGAGCCGGCCGGTGAGGATCTGTTTGCCCAGTTTATGGACACGGATGCAGTTGCGGTACTGAATAACGGCGTCGAGCTCGGAAAACAGACTTGGGATGATTTTCTCGCAGTTATGCAATGGAGCGGAGCTGATGTGGAGCGCGTGGTGTGCCATCAGGTAGGGGAATCGCACCAGAAAACTATTTTACGCAGTCTTGGGATCCCGCTAGAAAAGGACTTTGCCACCTATAGCTTCCTCGGCAACATTGGTACGGTTTCGTTGCCGATTACTGCAGCCATCGGGGCGGAGCGCGGCCATATCAGGCCGGGGCAAACAGTTGCTTTTTTGGGGATAGGCAGTGGCCTGAACTGCATGATGCTAGGAGTTGAGTGGTGAAACGACTTTTACCTGTTCCAGGGAAATATGCCAAATTAGCCAGTGGTCTGAACCTCCACTATCTTGATGCTGGAGGGGGTGAAACGGTAGTGATGCTGCACGGCAACCCGAGCTGGTGCTTCTACTATCGCAACCTCGCTGTTGCTATGGCCAGTACCCACCGTGTTATTGTGCCCGATCACATCGGCTGTGGTCTATCAGACAAGCCCAATGATGCTCGTTACACCTACACCTTGGAGCAACGCGTAGCTGACTTAGAAGAGCTGCTTGAATCCATCGGAGTCCAAGACAATATTACCCTGGTAGTGCACGACTGGGGCGGTATGATCGGAATGACTTTTGCCACGCGCCATCCGCAGAAAATAAAGAAGATAGTCGCCATGAACACTGCAGCATTTCATATGCCGCAGAGTAAAAAACTCCCGCTAGCACTGAAAGTTGGGCGCAACAGCCGTTTAGGCACTGCTCTGATTCAGGGTCTAAATGCATTCAGCGGCGCTGCTGCGTGGGTTGGATGCAAACAGAACCCTATGCCACGAGCTCTGCGCCAATGCTACACCGCACCATATAATTCATGGAAGAACCGCATCGCAACCCTGCGTTTTGTGCAGGATATTCCACTATCTTCTGAGGATCGGGCGTACGCCTGTGTAACTGAAGTAGAAGAAAATCTGCACAGCTTGCAGGGTTTACCCATTCTGGTGTGTTGGGGCGAAAAAGATTTCGTATTCGACCACCATTTCCTCGAACAATGGCGCCTTAAATTCCCTCGCGCACGCTTTCATACCTGGGCAAAAGGGGGACACTATATCCTTGAAGACGTAGCTGATGAAATCATTCCACTGATCTGCGCCTTCATTCGTGAACCCTGATACCATGGAAACTTCCAGTACATACTCTCCATCTGGGCATACCCACAATATCGCTATCTCTTTGAGCATGCGCGCCGCGCAACAGCCATCATCCCATGCGGTGATATTCCCCCATGGTCGAGATCGACGTGGGCGCGTATGTTATACCCACCTGACCTTTGCACAACTGGAGGAGGACAGCACCAGAGCCGCCTACGCTCTACAGCGTTACGGCCTTTGCGCCGGGCAACGCACGGTGCTAATGGTACCTCCCGGGCTCGACTTTTTCACCCTCACCTTCGCCTTGTTTAAAATCGGTGCGATTCCAGTTTTGATAGACCCCGGAATGGGGATTAAAAACCTGGGGACGTGTCTGCTACAGGTGCAACCAGAGGTGTTCATTGGGAATTTTAAGGCAAACCTAGCGCGGAAGGTTATGGGTTGGAGCAAATCCAGCCTCAGACTGTGTATTTCCACCTCCTCTATTTCCTTGCCACAGACTGCGCGCATACCGGAATTGTTGGCACACACTCCAACAGCCGTTACGTTTGCAGGCCATCAGCCTGAAGCCAACTCCCTCGCTGCAATCTTGTTCACCAGTGGCAGCACAGGCCCGGCCAAGGGGACGGAATACACCCACGAAAACTTCTACGCTCAGATTGAAGCACTGAAAAAGCTGTATGCCATTCAACCGGGTGAAGTAGATCTGTGTACGTTTCCGCTCTTCGCCCTGTTTGCCCCCGCCCTGGGGATGACGGCAGTCGTTCCGGATATGGACGCCTCTAAGCCTGGCAAGGTTAACCCCGCCCGGATTTTTGAGGCGTTTGACAACTTTCATATCACCAACATGTTTGGCTCCCCGGCCCTATTGCGCCGCGTGGCGGCTTCCGGCTGCAGACAGGAACTCCAACTACCAAGCCTAAAGCGAATTATTTCCGCTGGTGCCCCGGTTCCGACAGATATCCTGGCTCAACTTGAAGGAATGCTCTGCAGCACTTGTAAGGACGCTACCGCAGGAATTTCTACCCCCCAGATTTTTGAGGCGTTTGACAACTTTCATATCACCAACAAGA
>JAQUDG010000082.1 GCA_028685815.1 Desulfuromonas sp. | reverse complement strand
ATACTGTGCCGGTCAGCTTCGTTGATATCCTCCATTGGCACATAACCCAACATCTGGCGCTGGAGGTTGGGGACTTTATCCTCAAGCGTGCAGATGAGGTTTTCGCCTAACAGTTCGTCACTCCCGTCGATGACGCGGCGCAGCACATCAACCAGGTGATTCGTGGCATGGATCTACTCGATTCCACCCCGCGCCAGATATATCTGCTCCAGCGTTTGGGGCTGCCTATCCCCACCTTCGGCCACGTTCCGCTGGTTCTTGACGCGGCTGGGGCTAAAATCAGCAAGAGCACCCAGTTCCTCGATAAAATAGATACTGCGCTACCCTTACCCTTTGGGGGGGGAGATCTCTTCAGGGTGCTAGAGTTTCTGAGACAAGCCCCACCACCGGAGCTAAATGGGCCCAGGCGTGGGCAAGTAGGTGTCACTGGTGCACCAGCGGATGAGCTGTTGCGCTGGGCGCTGCTTAACTTTGACCCTGCTGCGATACCGCTGGATAATGCGGCTATGGACATGCCCGGGTAGGACGCGGATCGGCTGAGCGTTGTGCATAAATAGCGTAAAAGATTTTTTGCTGCAGCGCAGTACCAACCACCCCCCGACCCCCTCCTTGCTTAAGGAGGGGGAGCCCAGTAAGTTCCCCTCCTTGCTTAAGGAGGGGGAGCCCAGTAAGTTCCCCTCCTTGCTTAAGGGGAGGCGCCCAGTAAGTTCCCCTCCTTGCTTAAGGAGGGGCTAGGGGTGGTTGGGTTCCCCTGATGTAACCATGCTCTGTATGGTGCTTTGTATGGATACGGTGAACTAAAAACGGCAATAAAAAGGGGCGAACCATGTGGTTCACCCCTTTTTATTGCTTCTTATGTAGCTTGCGTGACCTACTTAGGCAATGCCTTGATGTACTCACGGTTGAGCTTGGCTATGAATTTAACGCTGACCCCTTTCGGGCAGGCAGCTTCACACTCATAGTGGTTGGAGCAGTTCCCAAAACCATTTGCTATTGCGGTGGCTGTCATAGCTTTGACTCGTTCGGCCGCTTCAACCTTACCTTGAGGCAGGGATGCCAGCTGGGCTACCTTGGCGCTGGTAAAAAGCATGGCGCTACCGTTAGGACACGCTGCCACACACGCACCGCAACCGATACACGCGGCCGCGTCCATGGCATACTCTGCCAGGGGCTTGGGAATGAGGGTCTGGTTCGCTTCACCTACTTGCCCGGTATAAGCTGAAGTGTAACCTCCCGACTCAATAATACGATCCATGGCGGAACGATCGACAACCAAGTCTTTAACAATCGGGAACGCCGTGGCGCGCCATGGCTCCAGCGTCAGGCTGTCACCATCCTTGAACTGACGCATATGCAGTTGGCAGGCAGTGGTCTCTTCCTGAGGGCCATGGGGACGTCCATTGATGACGCAGCCACAGGTGCCACAGATACCCTCGCGGCAGTCGTTGTCAAACTCAATGGGGTCTATGCCCGTCTCGATGAGCTCTTGGTTCACTTCATCAAGCATCTCCAGGAAGGAGCTGTCGGGGCTGACATTCTTGGCCTCGTACTGCTCCAGCTTGCCCTGCCCTTCAGGGCCGTTTTGGCGCCATACGTAAAGTGTCAGATTCATTATTTATAACTCCTTACTGCAAGTTTAACATTTTCGAATTTGAGAGGTTCTTTATGCAGCTCTGGTGCCTTGTTTGCTCCCTTGAATTCCCAGGCGGCGACATATGCAAAATTCTCATCGTCACGAGTAGCCTCGCCATCCTCGGTCTGATGCTCGACGCGGAAGTGGCCACCGCATGATTCCTCACGATGGAGCGCGTCGGTTGCCAGCATTTCGCCAAATTCGAGGAAGTCAGCTACGCGGCCTGCATCTTCGAGCTGGCTGTTACGACCTTTGGTATCGCCGGTGACTTTGACGTTCTGCCAGAACTCCTCACGCAGGGCAGGAATGGCCTTGAGTGCCTCGGTGAGGCTCTCTTTGCTACGCGCCATACCAACGTTATCCCACATGATTTTACCGAGCTCACGGTGGAAGGAGCTGACGGAGCGCTTGCCTTTGATGTTCAGGAGTTTGTCCAGAGATGATTTGGTCTCTTCGAGAGACTTCTTGAACTCAGGATGCTCATCGGTAACTTCACCCGGTTTGACCCCGGCAAGGTAGTTGCCGATGGTGTAGGGGATTACGAAGTAGCCGTCAGCCAGACCCTGCATGAGGGCGGAAGCACCCAGACGGTTAGCCCCGTGGACGGAGAAGTTTGCTTCGCCGAGGACAAAGAGCCCAGGAATATTGCTCATGCAGTTGTAGTCTACCCACAGTCCGCCCATGGAATAGTGCGGTGCAGGGTAGATACGCATCGGCTGCTTGTAGGCATCCTCGTCAGTGATCTTCTCGTACATGTCGAACAGGTTGCCGTAACGCTCACGGATGGTGCTCTCGCCAACGCGATTGATGGAGTTCTCAAAGTCGAGGTACACCCCACGCTTGCCGGGTCCTACGCCACGCTCGTCATCACACTGCTCTTTTGCCGCACGGGATGCGATATCCCGCGGGGCCAAGTTACCGAAAGAAGGGTATTTGCGCTCGAGGTAATAGTCGCGATCCTCTTCAGCAATCTCACTGGCGGGTTTCTCGCAGTCTTCTTTGCGCTTTGGCACCCAGCAACGTCCGTCGTTACGCAGAGATTCGGACATCAAGGTCAGTTTAGACTGATGCTCGCCGCTTTGTGGAATACAGGTTGGGTGGATCTGGGTGTAGCAAGGGTTGGCCATGTAAGCACCTTTTTTAGCCGCTTTCCATGCTGCGGTGACGCTACAACCCATGGCGTTGGTAGAAAGGTAGAACACGTTGACATAACCACCAGTAGCCAGAACCACTGCATCGGCCCAAGAGGTCTTGATTTCGCCGGTGCTCAATTCGCGGTAGGTGATCCCTTTGGCCACACCGTCAACCATAACTAGGTCGAGCATTTCGGTGCGCGCCTTGAGTTTTACCGTTCCAGCTTTTACCTGACGTGCCAGAGCCTGATAGGCTCCGAGGAGGAGTTGCTGACCGGTTTGGCCACGCGCATAAAAAGTACGGGAAACTTGCGCCCCACCGAATGAACGGTTGGAGAGCAGACCACTGTACTCACGCGCAAAAGGCACACCCTGCGCTACGCACTGGTCAATGATGTTGTTACTCACCTGGGACAGACGCCATACGTCCGCTTCACGCGCGCGGAAGTCGCCGCCCTTGATGGTGTCGTAGAACAGACGAAACACGCTGTCGCCGTCGTTGGGGTAATTTTTGGCTGCGTTGATGCCGCCCTGTGCCGCGATACTATGGGCGCGACGGGAGCTGTCCTGATAGCAGTAGGCTTCTACATTGTAGCCCAACTCGCCCAGACTCGCTGCACCAGCACCACCGGCGAGGCCGGTTCCAACCATGATGATTTTGAATTTGCGCTTGTTAGAGGGATTGATCAGCTTCATATCAAAGCGGTGCTGATCCCAGGTTTTCTCAATAGGTCCGATGGGACATTTTCCATCTAAAATCACGATGTACCCTCCTAAACGTTAATCAGGCCCAGAAGTATGGACACCGGTATAGAAATAAAGCCAGCAAAAATAACGACGGCAGCAGCACGGCCAATCTTTTCCATAACTGGAAGAGTTTCAGCACCCAACCAGCCCACAGTCTGGAACAAGCTCTGGATCCCGTGGCTCAAGTGCAGCAGCAACGTTACCATGGCGCCAACATAAACCAGGCTGATAAAGATCTTCTGGAAGCTAAGCACCATCATGGTGAACACGTCAGCGCGACCCAGTGCATCCGGGGCCAGAGCACCTACGGAGATCTCCGGGTTGGTTACGTGCATGGTGAAGTGGAGCAGATGATAGACCAGGAAGGCGAGAAGAATCAGGCCAGTGTAGATCATGGTCATGGCACCAAAGGAGGTGCGTGGGTTTTTCTTTTCGTTGTACTCAATCGCACGTGCGGCACGATTTTCCAGGGTCAACTGAATGCCGAAGAAAATATGCACACCAAAAAGACCGAGCATTACCAGACGGAAGATCCACACGATCGGACCCAGGGCGTGGAGATGCTCTGCATAAGAATTGATGCCATCAGCGCCAATAAACACTGATGAGTTCCCAAGCAGGTGGACAATGACAAAAAGAAACAGGAATAATCCCGTCATCGCCATCACAAGCTTTCTACCAACAGAGTTTTGCAGCATTTGCATAGTTGTTACCTATCCTTGAATAGTTGGTTATGGTTGCAGGGACTTAGCAGCCGATATTAACCGACCCTACCTGCAATCCTGACTCTGTACCGCCATTCACAGCAAGAAGCGGGAACTGTCTATTTGTGGTGGCGACCTCCAATTAACACATTGCAATAACATAATACTCCCCCCCTATAAAAACGCATATAGAAACATAACACCCGCACCACAGTAAGTAGCGATGTGTAACGCCCCAGCGGGCGGGATCAAATATTGGGAACCATTCTAAACACCGTTTTACAAAATTGCAAAAGAAATTGTATACAATACCCCGATGGCACAGTCAGCGAAGCCACACAACAAGCCAGTTGCACCCCTTATATGTACTTTTATCCAACAGATTAGAGTGGGAGAAAACAGATCCCGCTCTTTATGTGGAGGATGGTTGCACCTTGTCTTTTTACGTTGCCCCTTAGGCGGCAAATTAGCACTATTCTACGGATAAAATATGTATAGAAATGGTGAAACGATATGTAGCTTGCCCTGCTCAACGCAGACAAAGGTGCGGTCTATTTGGCTGCGGGCATGTCGTGCTTTATCCACTGCTGCAGCATATGCCCAGCCATCGCATAGCCAAACAACGGCGGGATATACGAGCAGGTTCCAAGAGGAGCCTTGCACCAGTCTGAACCGGTGCGGCGCTGCGATGGGGCTTGATGCAAAGGGCGGAACTCTTCGGTGGAATAGACCACCGGCACTTCTGCATCCACACCACGGCGGCGGAGCTCTTTGCGGATAATCCGTGCCAGGCGACAGATGGTGGTGGCGAAGATGTCATCGACCTTTATCTGGGACGGATCGGTTTTATTGCCCGCCCCCATAGAGGAAATTAGCGGGATTTTGGCGTTGGTGCAGCGTTCAATCAAATCTATTTTGGCGGAAATGGTGTCGATACAGTCAAAGACGCAATCCGCCGGAGGACCGAGGATATACGCTGCGGTAGCATCGCTATAGTTCAGCTGCAGGGTGGTGATATCTAGCTGCGGGTTAATGGCGTGACAACGCCGCGCCGCAAGCTCGACCTTGGGCTGGCCGATATCGGGATACAGGGCGTAGAGCTGGCGGTTGATGTTGCCGCTGGCGCTGCAATCGGGGTCTACGACGGTTATATGCCCGATCCCGCCGCGCACCAGCGCCTCTACCACATAGCTGCCTACCCCGCCAAGACCTAGAACTATGGCATGACGTTTCTGCATCTGGACTACATGGTTGGTTCCGGCCAGTAACTGTAGGCGTTCAAAGGGTTCAGTGTTGCTCTCCGGCATATTCAGGATAACTCCTCGCGCTGGGGTATTGGTTCAGGGAGCAGAAACAGCTTCCGGCTATTGTGCCACAGTTGCTGACAAATACGGGCAGGGGTTTCAGCATGAATTTCGGCCAACCGCTGCGCGATGGCGGACAGAACCTTCGTGCGCTGGGTTGGGGTGGTATAACCATCCATCCCCCCTTGCGCGTCGGTTTCGAGCACCAGGCGGTCAAGGGGCAAACTACACAGCGCGGTGGGTAATTTGCGCGCGTGCGGCTGGAGCAACAGCGGCCCTACCCCGAGGTGAAATCCTTGGCGGATAAAGTCATTGCCGACGTTGGCACCAGCGCTAAAGGCGTGTACCACTCCACCCACCTGCTGTGCTTGTTCTTCACGCAGGATCTCCAACATGCGCGGATAGCCTTTGGTCACATGCAGTATCAGGGGCTTCTTCATCTTGAGCGCGAGGTGAATCTGGGCACGTAGCACCCGCTCCTGCACTTCCAGTGCTGCGCCGACACCTGGGTCCAGCCCCACTTCACCTACCGCGACAATCTCTGGTTGCTGCAGCAACTCCTCCAAACGGGCTGCGCAGGAGGGTTCCCACTGCTGGGCAAACCAAGGATGTAGCCCAAGCGCTCCCAAGCGCTGAGATTTGCCCTCAAGCAGCGGGGGTAACGTGTGCCAGTGGCGCAGCTCTACGCTGGCGATAAGCTCGTAGCACCCTGGCTGGGGTGGCGGATGAGCGTTCAGCACCAAGCCACAATGGCAGTGGGTGTCAAACAGGGGAACCGTGCTGGTTGGGAAGCAGGGCATTGAGGGAGTCCGTTCTGAAGTTCTGCTGGCATTTCGTACCGTCTGCATGCTGGGTGCGCGGCGGACGTTCCATGCGATATTCCAGCTTCAATGAACCAAGCTGGGGCTAAGAATCTCCTGCGCTACAATCGCGCTTGAACCGGAGGGGGTGAACAGATCGTTCGGGCTGTGGCCGAAGGCGGTGTTGAGCAGGCGTTCCCACCTTGAATCTGGAGTTAGAGCTAGGCTCTGCCCTGCGGATGGGCCAGGTAATTCAATGCGCGGCATGCCATCGGCACCACGCTTCAGGTGGATAAGTTGATGGGTGAGATGGTCGATGCGTTGCAGGGTAGCAACATTGAAGACACCGTGGG
Source organism: Desulfuromonas sp. (assembly GCA_028685815.1). Classification (GTDB taxonomy): domain Bacteria; phylum Desulfobacterota; class Desulfuromonadia; order Desulfuromonadales; family Desulfuromonadaceae; genus JAIVHC01. Next base: position 5,548 of record JAQUDG010000082.1, on the reverse strand, counting down.
GATCGTCTTCATTGACAATCCCCACAATGACAAAATCGTATAGAGCGTATTTATGCTTGATCTCGTTGTGGAATACACCGTACCGGCTCATCCGCGGCGAGCATGTTTTCAGGGTCGTTATCGAAATTAACTTTGGGGAATTGAAGGGCAAAACCCAGGGTAGCCAGCACCACTAGGATTATGACCAATTTGGGCCTTTTCAAGCCAAATTCAAGTAAAATGTGCCGTATAAACTTCTCTCCTTCATGCAGATAAAGTTTTATTATGCCGGTGTCAGCCTATACAGGTGGCGCCGCTGACACATTTCACTTATCACTATATACTACTTCTACATATATTTTCTTCAGCGCTGCGTTTCTACGCCATCGTTAAGGCAGAATCGGTCTACCAGATGCACTACCTTGTTGACGTCGGGCTTACTCGTGTAGGCGTCGGCTCCCACCTCTTCACATTTATGTGAGGTGTTGTCATTAATAAGGCTCGAATAGATGACGACGCTGATATCCTTCATAATCGGATCGTCTTTTATCTGTTTGCATAACGATAGCCCATCCAACTCGGGCATCTCGATGTCGGAAACCACCAGCATAGGCAGGTCATTCTCTGCCTTGGCGCGCAGCAGCGCATCGAGACATTGCTTGCCATTGCCAAAACCTTCAACCTTGACGTATCCGGCCTTGCGTAACACGCTGAGAATCCCCTGGCGGATGATAGTGGAATCTTCGGCGAAAAACAGCTTGGCCTCGGCACGACGGCTCGCTCTGTCCGGTTGCAGATCCTCACTCGTACCACTAGCGGAATAGTGGCCACCGTCGCCGAATACTTCGTTGGTTATATGCTCCATATCCACGATCAAGATATCACGCTGCGCTATGGTAACGCTGCCGGTAAAGCGGGGATGATAGGTCTCGAAAAACTGATCCATCGGCTTTACTACCGCCCAAGAGAGGCGATGGATCTGATCCACACCGTCAACCAGAAACGCAACCACATCATCGTTGAATTCACACACCAACACCACTGGGCGATTATTGGCTAGGAACGCGTCACTACTACCTGCCTCATCCCCTTGGTTCAGGGCTATGTTTTTACCTAAGTGAGCGGCTAAGTTAATCAGCGAGATAGTGGAGCCACGCAACAGCAGGGTTCCCATAACCGATGGATGGGTTTCAGGGATGCGGGTGAGTTCGTCACTGTTGTAGGGGATAATTTCACGCAACTTGTGCACGTTGATTCCAAACGATTGCCCATACAGATAATACTCAAGAATTTCAAACTCATTGGTTCCGGCTTCGAGTAATATCCCCTGGGTCTTTTTATTCAGCGCCATCTTTTTTATGCTCCTCTATCCAATAGTTGGGTCACTCAACTTGGACTATATATGTTCCGTCGGGCAGTTCCATCGGGGAGGCAGGGTAAACGTAGAATTTAACATATTTACACCACCGCATCTACGTCACATAGCAACGAGTCGAATGAAGAAGGTTAGATACAGCCATTAGATGCTGAAGACACAGCATCTAATGGTTCCTTAGAAAAGAAGCCCATTAAAAGACTTGACCTGAATCAATGCCTCTGGGTAGTTTACGGTTATTTATGTTTAAATCCAAGTGATGATTGAACGAGGGAGAATAGAAATGTCACCTAGCTGGCCCCAACGCCTATCCAAACATCTATTGTTATGCGCAGTTGCTTTTTTTACCCTTATGGGCCTTGCTGGCTATGCTGGCCCCGCAGCTGCGGATGATGTAACCAGCCTTAAAGACTGGAAGCCTGCATTTGACCCGTCCGGCGCCAAATACACCTATATCCTCTCCAACGTCGATCACCCGTCTATTGCCGGCATCGGTGTGGGGTATAAAATTCGCGACCGCGTCTGGGCCATGAGTAACGGGCGTCTGTTTGTCGATTTTCGCCCTCTAGCCCAGCTCGGGGGCGAGAAGGATGTAGTGCGCAAACTAAAGATGGGGGCTGTGCAGGGAATGCTGTGCTCTTCTGTAGCTGCGGCTGGCGTTGCGCCTGAGCTTGGGATTGTCAACCTGCCCTTCATCCTCGACACCTCCGAGAAACTTGAAAAATTTCGCAATACCCCAGAATTATTTGAGCCTTTCAGCAATGCCGCCATGCGCCAAGGGATCAAAGTGGTTGATTTCACCGGCTACGGTAGTTACGGTTGGGCCACCACGACTCCGGTGCGCAATCTTGCCGACGCCAAACAGGTCAATTTCAGAATTGCCCAAGCTCCGGTCAACACCGATATCTATAAAGCCTGGAACCTTAAATTTACGGTTATGCCTTGGCCTGATGTGCCCCAAGCGTTGCAGACTGGCGTTATCGACGGGCTGGATCATACTCCGATAGTGTGCAGCATCACCAAAAAATTCGATGTGGCCAAATTTTTCACCCAAATCAACTACACCCAAGGGCTGTATATCCACATGATGAACCGGCGCTGGCTCGAACAATTGCCGGCAGACCTACGTGAGATTCTCCTGACGGTGATAAAGGAAGAAAGCGCCAAAGCCAGAACCAACACCGACCTGCAGCAGCTGGCCCAAATCGAGGCCGCACAAAATGCGGGGGTAGAGTTCTTTGACCTTAGCGCTGCCGACAAAGCTACGCTGATTGAGATGGCCGCGCCGGTATACCAGAAATGGGGTGAGCGTATCGGAATCACTTATCTTAATCTGGTGCGTAGTTCTGTACAGTAAAAGCGCATTAGGTGCGATTACGCACTTGCAGCACTTTTTTCCCTAGACCGGCGTGCTCCGTCCACCAAAGGAGCACGCCGGGATTCGTGTCCTCACCTGAAACTTAAATTTCATTACGGCAAAATTCGTCTTACAGATCAGATCTTTCCTTTCTTATCCCTCCGCCCCTTGCTATAGCTACAAAGTTAATCTTCAAGTAGTTTCGCCCGCCTCTATGCATAAATAATTCGCCAGCTTATTGGCCAATCTAATCTAAAAAAAGGATCCTCAACCGTGCTGCGTTTATTTATCTCTTTGCTTCGTACCCTCACGTGCGCTGTTTTTGCCCTTTCCTTCGGAATCACTCCGGTACAAGCCAATTCGGGCGTGAGTTCCTGGGCTCCAGCCTTTGACCCTGCAGGGGCGCAATATACCTATATTTTATCCAATGTCTCCCATCCCGCTATTGAAGGGGTCGGGGTCGGATATCGGATTCGCGACCGCGTCTGGCAAGAAACCGGCGGGCGTCTGTTTGTCGATTTTCGCCCCCTGTCTCAACTTGGCGGAGAAAAGGATGTGCTGCGTAAACTGAAAATGGGCGCAATCCAAGGGGTTCTGTGCTCCTCTGTAGCAGCAGCAAACATCGCACCCAAACTGGGGATAGTGAATCTGCCCTTTGTGGTGGATAGTTTTGATAAACTCGAACGTTTCCGCTCTACCCCGGAACTGTTCGAACCGTTCAGCACCGCAGGGTTAAGCCAAGGAATCAGGGTCCTTGACCTCACTGGCTACGGCCCCTATGGCTGGGCCACTACCACACCGGTGCGAACCATCGCCGAAGCCCAGAAGGTAAACTTCCGTATCGCGGAGGCTCCGGTCAATACCGATCTATACAAAGCGTGGGGGCTCAAATTTACGGTGCTGCCATGGCCTGATGTGCCTCAGGCTCTCCAAACTGGGGTCATCACCGGTTTGGATCACAGCCCGATTGTATGCAACATCACCAAGAAGTTTGATATCGCAGCGTACTTTACCCAAGTGAACTATGCGCAGGGTTTGTTTGTCCATATGTGCAGTGAACGCTGGCTGAACAAACTGCCTGAAGATCTGCGTTCCACTTTTTTGCGCATCGTTGCAGAGGAAAGTGCAGATACCCGCCAGCGCACCCGCCTACAGCAACAGGAACAGATAGAAGCGGCGCAACAAAATGGGGTAACCTTTTTCAGTATGGATGAGGCGGAAAAGCAAACCCTTGTGGAACGTGCTGCACCGGTGTATAAACGCTGGGAGCAGAGAATAGGCGTTGATTACTTGGCGAAGGTGCGCGCCATCCTGGAGAAAGTAGACGAATAAACTGCGGCTAGCGTTTTACCCACTGCGCTCCTTGGGTGCGTTCTTTATTAATATATAAACAGATATGGCCGGAGGGAACGCTCCGGCCATATCTGTTTGGTTTAGGCGCTTTTACGCGTTCACTTCCTCACCCTTTATGTGCGACCACACCGCGGCCGCTTTCCTGATCAAACAACGGAATTTATGTCATGAAAAAAACATCTCGGAAAATACTTCGCAAAATCGACAAAACGCTGGGGGCCATAGAAGACTGGTCGCTGGTAGTGGTGGTAGGCATTGCCCTTATTTCTGGGCTAGCGAACATCATCTTGCGCAAGACCACAACTATCAATCTGTATTGGTCTGACGAGGTGATTCGCAAATCTATATATTTCTGCACCTACATTGGCTGTAGCGCTGCGGTGCGCCACCGCTCTCTTATTCGGGTTGATGCACTGCCGCAGATTTTCCCGGTAACTAGAAAATTTTTCAATTTCGTTAGCCACCTTGCTAGCCTAGTGTTTTCCACCTTCCTGATCTGGCTCGGTTGGGGTCTGCTCAAAATGGTGTACGCTGATGAATATGCCACGACGGCGACCCTGCAGATCCCGGAATGGTATTTTTATGCCATACTTCCGCTAGTCGGGTGCATGATGTTTATCCGTATCCTGCTGGTAATGTGGGAGGACCTGTTTGGTCGTGTAGAGGCTGAACCCCTTGCTGTGGCTACAGAGGAGTTGAATCATGGATAGTTCACAGCTGCTCATCTTGGCGCTGCTCCTGGGCACTATGGCCGCTACGGTTCCGGTATTCATGGCTCTGTTTTTTACTGGTCTGGCCGGTCTCACCCTGATTGTGGGTCTCAATCCCGAGATCACTATGGAAATTCTGTATCGCAGCATGGACAAGTTCGCCCTTATCGTGGTGCTGTTTTTTGTATTGTGCGGCAATATCATGACCACCGGATCCATTGTGCAGAAACTGATTAAGACTGCCAATGTCATGGTGGGGTTTCTGCCGGGTGGGCTAGCAATGGCTGGCATTCTGGCCTGTGGTTTTTTTGGTGCCATCTCCGGGTCCACGGTCGCTACGGTGGTGGCTATCGGCGGGTTTATGATTCCGGCGCTTATAGAAAATAATTACGACGAAAAATTCAGCATCGGCGTTATGAGTACCGCACCCATCCTAGGGGTGATTATCCCTCCATCCATAGCCATGATCCTTTATGCTATGATAACCACGGACTCACTTGAGGCGCTGTTTCTAACTGGGTTCATCCCTGGATTTATCATTATGGCGGCGATGTCGCTATATGCATGGCTCAAGTGCAAAAGCTTGGGGATGGAGCGCCGCCCACGCCCCAAAATAAGAGAAGTGGTGGCGGTTCTACGCGAAAGCATTTGGGCCCTAATGCTCCCGGTAATAATCTTCGGCGGCATCTATTCCGGAATTTTCACCGCAAACGAGGCCGCGATAGTAGCCTGTGTATATGCCTTCGTGGTGGAGTTATTTATCCACCGAGCTAT
>JAQUDG010000081.1 GCA_028685815.1 Desulfuromonas sp. | reverse complement strand
GATAACGATACGCTCAGGATCCATAAAGTCGCTTACAGCTGCGCCCTCTTTCAAAAACTCAGGATTACTCACCACATCAAAGTCTGCGCTGCAACCTCGTTGATCTAACTGGTGCTGAATGGTTTGGCGCACCAAATCAGCGGTGCCAACGGGTACTGTGGATTTATCCACAATTACCACGTAGCTAGTTAAATGTTGGCCAATCTCTTTTGCCACGGTTAAAACATGGCTTAAATCGGCAGAGCCATCCTCGTCCATCGGTGTACCAACGGCAATAAACAGAACATCTGCTTCCGGCATGGCCTGCGCTAAGCTGGTGGTAAAGCTGAGCCGTTCCGCTTCGATATTTGTAAGCAGCAAGGGTTCTAGACCGGGTTCATAAATAGGCACTACTCCCCGACTAAGTTCAGCAACCTTGCCTTCATCGGTATCCACACAGGTTACATGCATACCCATTTCCGCAAAGCAGGTGCCGGTAACAAGGCCAACATAGCCAGTGCCAATCATGGTAATTTTCATTTTTGTGCTCTCCTGAACAAGAAAACCGGGGCAAAGTGTTTACTTTCACCCATTTACTTCGCATCGCATAACGTTCAACACGCTTAAGTTGCACTACACTATTAGATTCTGCTCTTCTATCAAGAAAACACAGATATATACAGGTATTTTCTGTGCGCCAGAATACCAAGCAGCACATTCGAAGCGCAATTCATGTGGTTTGTAGTTGTAAATTATGCTGACCAAGAAAACTGGTGCCGCCTCTGGGGCTCGCAAATGTGCCAAGTCTGGTCTATTAAATAGTGAGCTTTTGGACGCCCTTTCAAAAAACTTTTGCTAAAGACTCTTAGCTCCTCAACCATTTAAAATAGCTAAACTAATTATTCCAAAAAACAAAGCATCTCTATCGTCACAATGGCACAAATTGTTTTTTTGTGTATACTGCGCAGCTGCGCACGTCCAGATTCTTTTTATTTATTATCACGCGCCACGAAAGCGTTAGAATTACCCATCATGCCAAGAACTCAGATTGTTAAACCAATTTTCCTGTTGCTACTGCTCGCCCTCATCTGGTTCAGCAATATCCAGTATCGGGATCTGTTTAAGCCGGACGAAGGCCGTTATGCTGAAATTCCGCGCGAAATGGTCGCCAGCGGGGACTGGGTCACCCCCCATCTAAATGGCTTCAAATATTTTGAGAAGCCACCTTTGCAGTACTGGGCAACCGCCACTGCCTACACCCTCTTTGGTCAACACAACTGGACAGCCAGACTCTGGAGCTATCTCACTGGTTTCGGCAGTATTGTCCTTGTCTGGTTTGCGGGCAAAAGACTTTTCGGCCCCACAGCTGGCTGTTACGGGGCCTTGATATTGGCCAGTTCTCTTTATTATGGAATTTTGGGCCGCGTCAATTCTCTGGACACCGGATTAACCTTTTTCCTGACAGCGGCCTTGACCGGTTTTCTCCTCGCGCAACGGACTCCACGGAAAGAACGGAGTCATCATTTCTGGATGATGTTCGCCTGGGCAGCCGCTGGTCTCGCGGTTCTCAGCAAGGGCCTTATCGGGCTTGTTATACCCGGTGCCACTTGCTTTTTTTACGCCGTTGCAAACAGGGATTGGCGTTTCTGGCAAAGATTAAGTCTCGTTCGGGGAATAACCTTGTTTTTGCTTTTGGTTGCCCCCTGGTTCGTTCTTGTCTGTTGGAAAAATCCGGAATTTTTTAACTTCTTTTTCATCCACGAACATTTTGACCGCTATCTGACCAAGGTTCACCGTCGTTTTGAGCCTTGGTGGTTTTTTCTCCCCTACTTGCTGGCCGGTGTTCTCCCCTGGTTGGTCGAATTCTGCCAAACCATTGCAACCGGGTGGCGTAGGACCGAACCCAAAGGAAGTTTCGATCCTAGCCGTTTTACCTGGATATGGATCGTAGCCATCCTAATATTTTTCTCCTTATCGCATTCGAAGTTGATCCCATATATTGTGCCCTTGTTTCCCCCGTTGGCCCTGTTGATGGGGTGTCAGCTCAGCAAAAGGTCAACAATCTTTAAATGGGACGCAGTAATCTCGGTTATATTTGCTCTAGCCGGGCTGATTTTTCTGTTTTTTTTCGGTCTGGAGCGTTTTGGACGCCCAAAGGCACCTGCCGAGCTTTATGTGAGTCTAGAACCATGGGCCATTACCGGTTTCCTGATAATGTTGGCCGGCGGGTGCGGAGCCTGGCTTTTAAAGAAGCGGCAGAACGGTGTAACAGCTATTGCAACCCTCGGGGTTTCCTGGATTTTAGGCGTGCACATAATACTTACCGGGGTACAGATGTTATCACCAGCCTACTCCACGGCGGCGTTGGCTCAAAAAATAGCCCCCATTGCCGCGCCAACCGATACTTTTTATTGCGTTGGCAACTACGATCAGACCCTACCATTTTACCTGAATCGTACCTGCCGTCTGGTAGACGACAGAGGAGAACTTGACTTTGGGATCAAACAAAATCCGGAATTGTGGATAAAAGACATCCCTGCTTTTGTGCAACTTTGGCAAGCTGAGTCTTCGGCTTTTGCCGTTATGCGCATACAAACCTATGAAGACCTGAAGGCGGAAATCCCCATGGTAGAAATTGCACGGGACCCGCGTCGGGTAGTGGTGATAAAACCATGAATATGACAAGCTTTGGTCTGATTCTGGTTGGCGTCCTTCTGAACGCAGGAGCTCAGCTGCTGTTGAAAGCTGGGGTTCATGATGTCGGAGTTATTCAACTCAACTGGGGCAGTGTGCTTTCAACCGGGTGGCGTTTGGCTTTTGAACCACATATTTTGGGTGGACTCACCTGTTACGTAATCAGTGTAGTGGTATGGATTTTGGCCCTGTCGCGCGTTGAAGTCAGTATGGCCTACCCCATGCTTTCTATTGGTTATGTAGTTAATGCTTTTGCAGCCTGGTGGCTGTTCGGTGAAGCAGTGACATCGATGCGCATGGGTGGCATTTTTGTGATTATTGTCGGGGTCTTTATCGTTTCACGTAGCTAAGTTTTCGCCAACATCTCTGCAAATCAACACTCCGGCAGGATTGGCCGGCCCAGCTCAAGGAGTTAATTGCTTTGAAAAATTTTCTGCCTTTTACAAGACCGACGCTTGATGCTGAGACCATCTCTGGGGTAGTGGAAGTCCTCAATTCCGGCTGGCTTGCCTCTGGTCCTCAGGTAGTTTCTTTTGAAGAAGAGTTGGCCAAATATTTGGGTGGAAATCGCACTGTGCGTTCTCTGAACTCGGGCACGGCGGCACTAGAGACTGCGCTGATATTGTGCGGAATCGGTCCGGGCGACGAAGTCATCGTCCCGGCTATGACCTTTGTTGCAACCGCCAACGTGGTAGTGCGGACCGGTGCAAAACCGGTGTTTGTTGACGTTGAGCTCGAATCACGCAACTTGGACCTGAACCAGCTGGAGGCGGCAATTACCCCGCGGACACGGGCTATCATGCCGGTCCATCTTGCGGGATTGCCCGTTGATCTCGATAGTCTCTACCAGATTGCCGAGCGTCACGGTTTACGCGTAATTGAAGATGCGGCCCAAGCGATAGGAAGTTCTTTCGCGGGCCGAAAAATCGGCAGCTGCGGCGATCTGGTCTGCTTCAGTTTTCACCCCAACAAAAATATGACAACCATCGAAGGTGGAGCACTTTCGGTCGGCAGCAATGTTTCCGTAGAGCAGCTCGAAAAATTACGCTTCCACGGCATCTCTCGCAATTCTGAAGGTGAGATGGATGTGTCGATAGTTGGCGACAAACTTAATCTCTCCGATGTTGCGGCCAGAATTGGCCTGGGTCAGTTGAAGCGTCTGGATGAATTCAACGCCAAGCGCCGCATCCTGGCATCCCGTTATTTCGAACTTCTTGCCTCCGACCCACCAGGAGTCCTGCCGGCCCGCGGTGACAGCGGACATAACTGGCACATGTTTACCATTTTGCTTCCCTTTGACCAACTGGGCCTGACCCGGGTTGAATTTCAAAAAATCATGCACGATAAAGGGATCGGAGTTGGCGTACATTATCCTGCCCTCCATCTGTTCAGTCTTTACCGGGCCATGGGCTACCGAGAGGGGCAGTTCCCCAACGCAGAACGCATAGGCCGCGAGACCGTGACCCTGCCACTGTTCCCAGCCATGGATTCCTCTGACGTTGATCGGGTCTGTGACACTTTGCGAGAAACGTTGTCCGCCGGAATGGCATAAAAATCACGCCCATTACGGGGACTTAAAACTTAGGAGAAAGCCATTGGCTGACAATAACGAGGGGATTACTCCAGAAATTTCAGTTGTGATTCCTGTTTTCAACGAGGAAGCAGTCCTGCCTGCTCTTTTTGAGCGCCTGTACGCGGCCATGGATCAGATCGGCAGAAGCTACGAATGCGTATTCATTGATGACGGTAGCACCGATCGCTCTGTGGCGCTGCTGCGTGAACAGTTTGAACGTAGACCAAACAGCACGCGAGTGATCTTTTTTAACGGGAATTTTGGCCAGCATTCCGCCATCATGGCCGGTTTCAAACACTGCCATGGGCAAATAATCGTAACCCTAGATGCCGATCTCCAGAACCCTCCCGAAGAAATCGCCAATCTTCTGGCAAAAGTAGAAGAAGGCCACGATTATGTGGGCACCATCCGTAAAAAACGTCAGGACATTTTTTGGCGCAGGATAGCGTCCCAGCTCATGAACAAGGTTCGCCACCGCATCACCAAAATCCAGATGACGGATCAGGGTTGCATGTTGCGTGCTTACCGGCGCCCCATTATCGATGCCATTAACTCCACCAGTGAAATCAATACCTATATCCCCGCGCTGGCCTATATGTACGCCGCCAGTCCGGTGGAAATTGAAGTTGAACATGCGGAACGCGAAGCCGGCGAATCAAAGTATTCCCTCTACAAACTGATCCGCCTCAACTTTGATCTGGTGACCGCCTTTTCCCTCGTGCCACTGCAAATTTTTTCCCTCGCAGGCATCGTTCTTTCATTGGGTTCCGGCATGCTGGTCATGTATATCCTTCTCAGGCGCTTATTTATCGGCCCTGAAGTGGAAGGGGTCTTTACGCTGTTCGCCATCACCTTCTTTCTGATCGGGATTCTGTTGTTCGGTATCGGCCTGCTTGGCGAGTATGTCGGGCGCATCTATCAGCAGGTTCGCGAACGCCCCCGCTACCTGGTCAAGGGAGTTCTCGAAGAACAACCTGTGGCAGAAAAGACGGAAGAGCAGGCGCGGACATGAGCCGTTGTGTCGTCTTTGCGTATAACAACGTGGGATATCGCTGTCTCTCGGTTCTCCTCAACCAAGGGGTGACCATTCCTTTGGTGGTAACCCACCAAGACAACCCCGATGAAGAGATATGGTTTGAGAGTGTCGCCGATTTGGCGGCCCGCCACGATATCCCGATCATCACCCCAGAAGACCCAAATGTACCGGAAGTTCTTTCCAGGGTCCGTGAGGCTGATCCGGACTTTCTGTTTTCCTTTTATTACCGCAAGATGCTAAAAAAAGACCTGCTGGCAACGCCCCGTAAAGGTGCTCTCAACATGCATGGATCCTTGCTGCCAAGATACCGAGGGCGGGTGCCAGTCAACTGGGCCATCATCCACGGCGAAAAAGAAACCGGGGCAAGTTTGCACTACATGGAGCTCAAACCCGATGCCGGTGCATTGGTCGATCAACAGGCCGTGCCTATTCTGCAAGACGATACCGCCCTAGAGGTGTTCAACAAAGTGACCGTGGCGGCCGAACTGGTTCTGCACCGCTCTTTGCCATTACTGCTTGCGGGGAATGCACCCCACATCCCTTTGGATCTGAAAAAGGGAAGCTATTTTGGCGGGCGCTGCCCGGAGGATGGGCGCATAGATTGGCATGCCTCAACGGAGCAGATACATAATCTAATTCGTGCGGTTGCCCCCCCTTTTCCCGGTGCCTTTACTACCTGTAGCGGACAGGTAATACGTTTTCTACAAAGCCGGATCGTATCCCAAAAAAGCCGATACCCAGACCTGGCACCGTGCTTTTATCGCGAAAACGACAAATTTTATGTCGATTGCCTTGACGGTTTCAGACTGCATATAATTTCTTATGATTTTGGTTCATCTGCCCATGCCCCGGAAATTTCTCGGGACGCTCAACCTGTAAAACTAGGAGAAACACCATGAAAAAAGTCCTCATTCTAGGGGTCAACGGATTTATCGGTCATCATCTCAGCCAGCGGATCATAGAGACTACCGATTGGGAAGTCTACGGTATGGACCGTCAGGAAGACCGCCTACAAAACCTCAAAGAACACCCCCGCTTCCATTTTGTTGAAGGGGATATCACCATCAACAAAGAGTGGGTGGAATATCATATCAGCAAATGTGACGTGATCCTGCCGCTGGTGGCTATTGCTACTCCCGCCACTTACGTGAAAGACCCGCTCCGGGTCTTTTCTCTGGATTTCGAGGCCAACCTTCCCATTATCCGGCAATGCGTTCAGTACGGCAAACGCCTGATTTTCCCTTCCACTTCCGAAGTGTACGGGATGTGTCCGGATGAGACCTTTGATCCTTATTCTTCTACCCTGGTGCTTGGTCCCATCAATAAACCACGCTGGATCTATTCCTGCTCAAAACAACTCCTAGACCGAGTCATCTGGGGCTATGGCATGGAGGAGCGTCTCGACTTTACCCTGTTTCGCCCTTTTAACTGGATAGGCTCCGGCCTCGACAATGTCGATGCACCCCAAGAGGGAAGTTCCCGAGTTCTGACTCAGTTCCTCGGGCACATCGTGCGTGGAGAAAATATCAGCCTAGTTGACGGCGGGCAGCAGAAGCGCGCGTTCACCCACATCAGCGACGGAATTGACGGACTGATGCGGATCATTGATAACAAGGACGGCATTGCTTCCGGAAAAATTTACAACATCGGCAACCCCGCCAACAATTTCTCCATCCGTGAACTGGCCGAGATGATGCTGGCCTTGGCGTTAAAAACACCCGAATTTAAGGAAGCGGCGTCCAAGGTCAAATTGGTCGAGGTCAACTCAAAAGAGTATTACGGCGAAGGCTACCAAGATATCCAGAACCGGGTCCCTAAAATTGAAAACACCCGTGCCGAACTCAACTGGGAACCCAAGGTGGCAATGCCGGATACGTTGCAAATGATATTTGACCACTACCGAGATCAGTGCCGGGATCAGCGTTCTGCAGCCAATGACCTCATTTGATTTGCTCGCATTCAGGAAAAGACTTTGAATATAGCTTTAAAGATCGATGTCGACACCTATGAAGGCACCCGCGTCGGGGTTCCAGCCTTGGTGGAACTTTTACGCCGCCATGATGCTCGAGCCACGTTCTTTTTCAGCCTAGGGCCCGATCATACCGGCCGCGCTGTCCGCCGAGTATTCCGGCGCGGCTTTCTTTCGAAGGTCAGCCGTACTTCCGTGGTGGAAAACTACGGTTGGAAAACCCTGCTCTACGGCACTCTGTTGCCCGGCCCCAACATCGGCCTAAAGTGCGCAGATATCATGCGCGCAACACAGCGGGCCGGTTTCGAAACAGCCATCCACTGCTGGGACCATACTCGTTGGCAGGACTTTGTTACGCAAAAAGGACGAGAGTGGACCCAGCGTGAACTGAAACAAGCCTGGCTGCGCTATGAACAGATTTTTTCTGAATCCCCCCGCGGGATCGGCGCTCCGGGCTGGCAAACCACCCCGAATGCTCTTGCGATTCAGGATGAAATGGGTTTTGCCTACTGCAGTGACACGCGCGGAGCCCATCCTTTTTTGCCTTTAATGGAGGGGAAAAGGTTTAACTGTCCCCAGCTGCCCACCACTCTACCCACGTTGGATGAACTGATTGGAGTTGACGGGGTGACGGAAGAAAACGTGTGTGAGCATTTGTTGGAAGCAAGCAGCAAGCCAGGCCCTGCAGGCCACGTTTTTACCTTGCATGCTGAACTGGAAGGTAGACGGTATTTACCGGTTCTGGAAAGGCTTCTCCAAGGCTGGCGCAAGCAAGGCCATCAACTGGTCGCGCTTGCAGACTTGTATGCTTCGCTCGACCTCTCAACATTACCTGTCCATCACGTGGTAAACGGGCAAATCCCAGGACGCTCCGGCTTACTTGCCTTACAGGGGAAGCAAGTTACTGCATAAGTAAAATCTCCAAGGTATTAGAGTTGCACTTACACGTTGAATCTAGCCCCCTTTTTTGAAGCGAATAGCCACCCCAATTGTCCTTCATCCCCAATTGTCCTTCATCCCCAATTGTCCTTCATCCCCAATTGTCCTTCATCCCCAATTGTCCTTCATCCTTATAGAGGATAATTCTTTCAAGTGCGCCGCGACCCTAACCATGATAATTCCAGCTTGGCTAGGGTCGCGGCTATACACACTTAAGAGCTGAGCGCTTTGTACAAAAGCTGGGCTGTTTTGCAATGATTAGTTGCGCTAAGCAACCATATGCCGTATACTCTCTAGCACGAAAAGGAGACGTTTTATTATGGCGCAAGCAATTAGAATAAATGATGACCTGGTAAATTCGGCAAGGGCCGTTGCAACCGTAGAGCGGCGCTCTTTGGCCGGACAGGTCGAGTATTGGGCTAATATCGGACGTGCAGCAGAAGAAAACCCAGACTTGCCCTTCTCGGTGTTACGTGAAATCCTTATAGCCAAAGCAGAGGCAGATGCTGGTTTAGTCGAAGAATATACGTTTGGCGAGGGCGAGAAATGTTGAAGGTTGTGCAAACACGAACCTTCGCCAAATACAAAAAGAAGTTACACCAAAACCAGCTCAATGAACTTGATGCAGCAATACAGAAAATACTGCAAAACCCCGAATCTGGAGAGCCCAAAAAAGGCGATCTCCTGGGCGTATATGTCTACAAGTGTAAAATCACCAAACAGCTTTTTCAGATTGCATATCAATTTGATGAATCGACGCTGACCCTGCTTATGCTTGCACAGCACGAAAATTTCTACCGGGGTGTTAAGAAAATTGTGTGACCCTTCCACACTCTGCCATCGGCATAACCTGCGCTCCCTTAGTTTCATCTCCCCTTTTCAATCGGACCTCCCCTCCCCATTCATTCCCCACGAAGCATGTTCAGGCACGCCCTGGTCAAGGCAACGCAAAGAGCCTGCTCAATACCCGAATTTCCGGTTTGACACTATAGCAAAGAATGATAGCATCTCTTTATGCACAGAAAGCACCTCAAAACACTTGAAATAATCTTTAGCAATCCGGTTAACGGCAATCTGGAATGGTCGAGAATCGAGGCCCTCTTTATTGCTATCGGCTGCAATGTTCTTGAAGGCAACGGCTCCGGTGTCATGTTTGAAAAAGACGGTGCTAGAGAGTATTTTCACCGGCCTCATCCAGACAAAGCGGCGCTAAGGTACAGAGTGAAAGCAGCGAAGGAATTTTTAGTCAGGCTTGGCTACAAGGGCTGAAAGGATGGAAACGCCATGTTGAAACATAAAGGCTACTCCGCACGTATTGAATTTGATCAGGATGACAAAATCTTTGTTGGTCGAGTAATTGGGATCAGGGATGGAGTTAATTTTCACGGCACTACTGTGGCAGGAATAGAGCAGACGTTTAAGGAATCGGTAGACGATTATTTGTCCATGTGCGAAAAACTCGGCCAACAACCTGAAAAACCGTATTCAGGAAAAATCTCCCTGCGGGTTCCGGCAGATGTTCACGCAGCGGTTGCCTGTGCCGCAAAGACAAGCGGTAGCAGCATCAACCAGTGGATCACTTCCGTACTGGCAGAATCTGTTAAATCAGATGTGTGATATATGCTTCACAGCAACAATCGGACCTCCCCTCCCCTATCATCCCCCTCGAAGCATATTCAAGCACGCCCTAGTCAAGGCACCGTGCTGACGTGCACGCCAGGTTATAATACTGAGCTGGCGCTGAAGTTTAAGTTCGGTATTTACTGCAACCACTTGCCCGCGTTCAAGCTCTGTTTCCAAGGCCAAGCGCGATAAGCAGCTTACTCCCAACCCCGCCTGTACCGCCTTTTTGATCGCTTCGGTGTGGCCAAGTTCCAGACGCTGCTCGAGTTGATCCACCTTAAACCCAAGCGCCGCTTCAAACACCTCGCGCGTGCCAGAACCGGGCTCGCGCACAATCCAGCTCTCGCCTTTTAACTGCGCGTGCTTGACCATCTTTGCACCGGCCCACGGATGCTGCGGAGCGCAGATAACCAGCAGTTCATCGCCGCGCCACGGAGTACACTCAAGCTCTGTTGAATGACATGGCCCCTCAATCAGCCCAACATCCAGCGCGGTGGAAGCCACCGCCTGCTCCACCGCTTCGGTATTGCCCACCATCAACTGCACCTGCGCGCGAGGATAGCGTCGGACAAACTCCCCCATCAGTAACGGCAGCACATAGTTACCAATGGTCGTACTGGCTCCGATGTGCAGATGCCCGATCGGTTCATCCCACGAGGTGTCCAGCATAAGACGCAGTTGCTCAACCCGACTGAGGATATCCTTGGCAAGGGGCAGCAACATCCGCCCTTTTTCATTCAGGTGCAGCATGCGTCCTCGGCGCTGAAACAGCGGGCCGCCATGGTATTCTTCCAGCTGAGCCAGCGCCATACTGACCGCCGCCTGGGTCAGCCCCAGCTCCTTGCCCGCAGCTGTAGCATGACCAGATTCGGCCACCCGCACAAAGATGTCCAGTCGCCGCAGTGTCAGCATATTCTTCCTGATTCCCTTCTGCTCTTTTTGGTTATATACAACTTCCCACTAGGGTTTACATATCTGACATATGTATAAATAAAACTGTTGACTATGTAAAATATTATCGATTTTTATTTATGCAAGAGCTCTGCTAACGTAAGCCCCATGCTTCACCACATACAAAACATATATCCACGGATTCTAGCCATAAAACTGCACACGGAGCCTCAATATGTCAAACACAGCAAAGATCATATTCGTCATTGCCGCTGCATTCTGCCTGTTGCCTGGCATCAACCCGGCCCTCGCCTTGGGGATAGGGATACTCTTCGGCCTGCTGGGGCAGAATCCGTGGCCCCAGCACAGTGCCAAGGCGAGCAGAATCCTTTTGCAGACCGCCGTAGTCGGCCTCGGCTTCGGCCTACCCCTCGCCCAAGTGTGGCAGGTCGGGCGCGAATCCTTCAGCGTAACCCTCGGTGGCATTCTCTTCACCCTTGGCCTTGGATATGTACTGGGTCGCCTGCTGCACATACCCGCACGTACCAGCATCCTGATTGCGTGCGGAACCGCGATCTGCGGCGGTAGCGCTATCGCCGCCATTGCCCCGACCATCCGCGCCAGAGATGATGAAGCCGCCATCGCCCTAGCAACCGTGTTTACCCTCAATGCCGTCGCGCTCGTATTGTTTCCTTTCGTGGGGCACTATTTAAACATGGGGCAAGAGCAGTTCGGCACCTGGGCCGGAATCGCCATTCACGATACCAGCAGCGTGGTGGGTGCAGCTGCCAGCTACGGCAGCGTCGCCCTCGAACGCGCCACCACCGTCAAACTAACGCGCGCACTGTGGATAGTACCCCTGGCGCTTGCCGCCAGCGCCTTGACCAAAACTGAAAGCCGGGTGAAAGTACCCTTGTTTATCGTGCTGTTTGTAGTTGCCGCCGCCATCCACACCCTCATCCCCCAAGCACAGCCGCTATGGCAGCTATTAAGCATAGGCGCAAAGCACATTATGGTGCTGAGCCTGTTCTTCATCGGCAGCGGCCTTTCCCGTGCCCTGTTACGTCAGGTTGGGTTACGCACATTTACCCAAGGGGGGATGCTATGGCTGGCAATAAGTGGGATCACGGTAACACTGGTGCAGGTGGGGGTTATTTGAGGTTGGGGTGGGAACTTAAAACAAGAGGACAGCATACTCGATTCATACGATCGCTTTCGATTCGATCCATAAAGAGAAGATCGCAAGAAGCACAAATTTTGAGTGATTTGTACTGTCCCTAAAACTTGAGTGGGTCAAACAATTGCCATTTCTTTATTAGGAGCATTGCATAACACTGCTACTTAGATGTAAAGTGGGCACACTGCCAATATATGAAGAATTTATAGTGTGAAACTTTGTGATCTTTATAAAAGGCAGCAAAGATTTCAGCAAAAAATTTCTTAAATCCACTACACTAACTTTGCTAACTAGAGACGGTATCACGCTATCTCTTAGGCGCCATGTACAGTAGCGTGCAGTGCCATAGGTCTTTAGATTACGCCATGCTTGCGGCGGGGATTTAGATAAAGCAACAACTGTTCTGTAAATTCAAAACTTCTCTTTGGAGCGATTGTTGATCCTTAAAAAGTCAAGTAAACTCGGCCAGTTTCCCACTCTTCCGATATCTCCATCAGCACGGCGCTGACGA
>JAQUDG010000080.1 GCA_028685815.1 Desulfuromonas sp. | reverse complement strand
CCTTAGCCTGGCTTAGTGTTTTTACAGCTCGAGTACGCGCAGGGCGTTCTCGCGGGCCACTTTTTGGAAGACCTGCTCGGAGATTTCACCCTTGCTGCGCAGCTCCAGCAAGTAGTCCACCAGCGGTGTAGGTGTATCAGGAGCGCAGATATCGGTACCAAAGAAGAGTCGGTCCTGGAACTCGTTGAGGAATTTCTGTTTACCGTGCTGCTGATAGCTGAGCTGAAAATCATGGCACATCAGATCGCCATCGGCCCGGAAGGAGAATAAATCATGTTTGGAAGCCTTGATTGGTCAACCCTGCAACAACTCTGGTGGTTTATCGTCTCCTTAGTCGGAGCACTGTTCATATTTCTCACCTTCGTCCAGGGGGGTCAAACCTTGCTGTTGACCGTACCCGAAGGGGAAGATGAGAAGAGTCTGATGATCAACTCCCTTGGGCGTAAATGGGAACTGACGTTCACCACCCTAGTCTTATTCGGTGGCGCCTTCTACGCCTCATTTCCCTTGTTTTACGCCTCAAGTTTTGGCGGCGCCTACTGGGTGTGGATTGCTATTTTATTTACCTTCATCATCCAAGCAGTAAGTTACGAATTTCGCACCAAACCCAACAATTTCCTGGGGCAGAAAACCTTTGAAGTGTTCATGTTCATCAATGGCTCGGTGGGAATTCTGTTGATTGGAACTGCGGTGGGGACATTTTTCACCGGTTCCGCGTTTACCTTGAATGACTACAACTTCGTGCAGTGGGGGCATCCCCTACGTGGGCTCGAAGCCGCCTTTAGCCTGTTCAACCTGAGTCTGGGCATGTTCTTGGTGTTTCTGGCGCGCACCCTTGGGGCCCTGTATCTGGCTAACAACCTTGATGAACATGGCCTAGTGCAGCGGCTTAAAAACTCAGCTGCGCTGAACTTTGTCTGCGCGCTACCGTTTCTCCTCTATGTGCTAGTGCGCTTTCTGACCATGGATGGCTTTGCCGTCAACCCTGCGGATGGCAGCGTCTTTATGGAAGCGCATAAATACCTGCACAACCTTATCGAAATGCCCCTGAATCTTATTTTACTTGTAAGTGGGCTAGTTCTGGTTATCGCAGGGGTGATGCTTAACTATTTTACCGCTTCAGTACGGGGGATCTGGCCTGCCGGACTGGGCACGGTCCTTACGGTGCTGGCCATTTTCTTTCTGGCTGGATACAACAACACCGCCTTCTATCCGTCAAAACTCGACCTAGACAGCAGCCTGACGATTTACAACGCATCCAGTAGCCACTACACCCTCACCATGATGAGCTATGTCGCCCTGCTGATTCCAGGGGTGGTAGCCTACATCATCTGGGTATGGCGCCATATGGATCGAAAAAAACTGTCGTTAGTCGAAATCTTGTCCGATAAAAAAAGTTATTAACCCAAGGAGGTATAAAATGCTTTTACTTACACTGTGGGCCGTCCTCATTGTAGCAGCCTATTTTGGGGCGCTGAAGTTGCTGAGTAGTTTCGATCTTCTATGATCTACAAATTCTTGCCCGTTTGCTAAAACCTTCTGAACCTTGGTGCTCAGGGGGTTTTAGCTTTCGCGTTGTTGCGGCACTGGCACCGCTATCCGCTATGAAACAAGTCGCTACACCTTGAAAATAAGCACAACTGCGCTAAATTTACAGCACAAGGAAACTCAGTCTCGCCGAGAAACCAGCAGGTATGTCCGTTTCTCTTTTACCTTTTAATGTTATTCAATCTAAAGGAGTACGAACCATGAAACGTTTTGTTGCACTGGCTGTCACCCTACTATTGACAGTCTCCTCCATGGCATTTGCCTCTACCGACGCGCTGCGTTCCATGAGCAAGAGCATGTTCAAACCTGTCCCGCAGAGCGCACCCGCGCTTAAGAGCAATATAGCCACTGCAGAAAAACTCAAACTCGGGCATATGCTCTACTTTGAACCGCGCCTGTCCGCGTCTCAGTTGATCAGCTGCCAAACCTGTCACAACGTTGGTCTTGCTGGCGGTGATCTGCAGGAGACCTCAACCGGACACGGTTGGCAAAAGGGGCCGCGTAATGCGCCCACCACCTACAACGCTGTATTTAATACCGCCCAGTTCTGGGATGGTCGCGCGAAAGACCTCGCCGAGCAGTCCAAGGGCCCCGTTCAAGCATCGGTTGAGATGAATAACACTCCAGAAAACGTCATCAAGACCCTAAAATCTATGCCTGAGTACGTCAAGCGGTTTGAGCAGGCGTTTCCGGGACAGAAAGACCCAGTTACCTTTGACAATATGGCTGATGCCATTGAGATATTCGAAGCGACTTTGATTACCCCCAATGACGGCCTCGACCGCTTTATGGGCGGTGACGACAACGCCCTGAGAGCAGACCAAAAGCAGGGACTTGAGCTGTTCATCTACAAAGGCTGCGTTGGCTGCCATGACGGAGTAAACTTGGGTGGAACCGGCTACTACACCTTTGGTGTAATGGAAAAACCCAATGCCGACCTGCTTCCTAGCGGAGATAAGGGACGCTTCCAAGTAACCAACACTGCCGCGGATGAGTACGTATTCCGCTCGCCGGCGCTGCGTAACGTCGCCCTAACCTACCCGTACTTCCATTCCGGTAAAGTGTGGGACCTGAACGCTGCCGTAGAGATCATGAGCAGTTCCCAGTTGGGCATGAAACTAAACCAAGAAGAGGCCGCCAAAATAACCAGCTTCCTCAAGGCGCTCAGTGGAGATCAGCCTCTAATCACGCACCCGATCCTGCCACCGAGCACCAGTACAACCCCTCAACCTGTCCTTACTATAAAAAGTGCCACTACCAACTAAACAATGGGCAGAAGGTGTGGTGATCTAAAACATCGCACCTTCTGCTTACTGTCTTAAACGGGATTGCCCGTTAACACAGATAGACGGTTAAAACCGAACTTCAATCAAGAACACCACAAAGGAGATCTATCCATGGCAAATAAACGCACTGGTGTAATTACCTTCAAGCAAAACCCTATGACTCTTCTCGGTCCAGATATTGCCGTCGGCAGTCAAGCTCCCGATTTCAAGGTGGTTAACACTGATCTGCAACCGGTAACCCTCGCCAGCGCAAAAGGTAAAATTCAGTTGATAGCTGTGGTCCCTTCCATCGATACCGGAGTTTGTGACACCATGACGCGCAAATTCAATCAGGATGCTGCGGCTCTGCCTGATAGTGTTGCAGTGTATACGATCAGCATGGATCTTCCCTTCGCCCAAAAACGCTGGTGCGGCGCTGCCGGCATCGAACGGGTTAAGCTCCTCTCCGACTACCAGGAGCGTAACTTTGGTCTAAACTATGGTCTGCTGATAGACGAACTCAAGCTCCTCGCACGCGCGGTGTATGTTATCGATGCTACCGGCAAGGTGACATACCGGGAGATCGTCTCAGAAGTGACAGATGAGCCGGATTATTCCGCGGCCCTGAAAGCGGTAAAATCGCTACTATAGGCGCCACATAGGCGGCTCAACCACAATAGTAATCAAACGGTTAAAGGCCCTTTCCCAGAAGGGCCTTTAATTTTATCTTCGCGAAATGGTTCATACAACCAAGGGAAGTGACCCCTCTTTTCAGGTAGCAGAAATAGACATCAAAGACAGATGGACCACCACAGCTAGGCTACCCGCCCGAGATGGTTGGCCGAAGGGTGAAAGATTGACAAAAACACACGGATGGAATACATATCAACTTAATAAGTTAAATGTATTATCTAAAAAAAGCTCAACAACGCAAATCCTGACTGCCTAGAGGTGCGCAATGAAAACATGTTTAATTGTTACAACATGCTTCTTAGTGCTCTGTAGCCATACAACCTCCTTATACGCACAGGAACCATTGCGCTTTGCACCCTTGGTGCCAATGTCAAAAGAATATACAACCCTTCAATTTGCCAATTTCTGCGTTACCCTCGCGAAAATAACCAAGCGCGATGTCAATCTTGTTTTGCTGGAAAACTATGCAGACATTCTAAATGCCCTAGCAGAAAACACCTTGGATCTGGCATATCTTGGGCCTCTGCCATACGTGATAGCCACCCAACGCAACCCCCATATAACTCCTCTTGTCCGCTTTCTGGATCAGACAGGGGAAACTGAATATACTTGCGCGCTAGTCGCCTTCGGTAGCAGCGAATTGCCACCCGACATCACCAGCGTTGCCTTGACTCAGCCGTATTCGACCTGCGGTTTTCTGGTTACTGAATCCCTTCTGCACCATTACGACTTAAGCCTAGAATCAACCCCATACACATACAGCGGCAATCATGAACATGCAGCTCTGGCAGTTATACGTGGCTACGCTTCGGTAGCTGGGGTAAAGACCTCCATTGCGCGCGAATATGCCAACCTCGGTCTTAACATCCTGCTCCAGAGCGAACCGGTACCAGGGTTTGTGTTGGTTGGCAACAGCGCTACCCTCAGCAGCGCAGAATTACAACACCTTCGGGACGAACTTCTGAAAGGCGCACAGACCCCAGGGGCTGTTTTCACTAAAAAGCCTGAGGATGCGATAACCAAGCATGGCGTGATACCGGTTGCCGATGAAGACTATGACGGTATCCGCCAGATGCTGCACGATCACCCCGTGCCTGAGCTCGCCCTATGAACTCAATCACCAGAACCACGCTTGTTTTTCTACTTATGCTCGTAGCCGGCGCTATTCTTATTTTCTACCGTTATGATCAGCTGAGCGAAGGACATTTGGAGCTAAGCACTTCCAGTCAGAGAACCGCCATCGACAGCACACTTAACACTTATAAACTTTTATCCGATACAATTTTTTCTGAAATAATCAACACCGACGAAACCCTTACGCTAGTCAATTCCATCGTCGAGAGTTCTGGCGATCAACGCAATCTGCAGCGAGGACTATTATACCGTAAACTCGCACCAATATATGAGCGCCTACGCCCAACAAACGTGCGCCAACTACACTTTCATTGCCCCAATGGCAACTCCATGTTGCGTCTGCATACGCCTGCGCATTCGGGTGATCCCCTATTTGACATTCGCTCCTCAGTAGAAATTGCTAACACCGAACTACGCGAAGTACACGGTTATGAGAGCGGGAGGGTGTTTCATGGGTTCCGGCACGTCTATCCACTGATATTTGAAGGACACCACATTGGTTCGGTGGAGGTGAGCACCTCTTTTTTCCACATCCAGGATCAACTTAAACAGCTAGAAAAAACCAACAAAACAACGCTGGAGTTCATCCTCTACAAACCCGATTTCTGGAACAAGCTATTTGCCGAGCTACAGATTTTCTACAGTCCGTCTGGTCTGCACACAGACTATGTCAGCGAAAGCGCCGACCAGATATCATTTCAATGCAGAGACCGAGTTGAAGATTTATCCTTAGTTTCTAAAATCAAAGAAAAATTGCTGCAAGATCCTAATGTCCAACACAAGATGGAACAAAAACAAAGTTGTAATTGCAGCCTAATGTATAACTATGCAACCTATTCCGTGGTTTTTCATTCTATTAAAAACATTGAAGGCAACCACGCCGCATATATAGTAGCTATCACCCCAGAACCATTTTTAGCTGAAATTCGCAGTAATGCATTGCAACTGTTTTCAATCTACATCTTCTTGTTGTCCGCTCTTTATATCTTGCGTCTGCGCTTTGTGAGCCTACTAACAAAACAGCAGCAACATGCAGGTTTTCTACAGAACATTTCAGACAATATGGGAATAGGTTTGTACAGCACCAACAAGAAAGGGATTATAACGTTTGCCAATACTGCTGCAATAGCGCTACTGGGATACGATAAAAAAGACCTGATAGGACAACATGCGCACAACCTTTTCCATATACCTCTGGCCAATAATACTGATAATTGCTTTTGTGACCAGATTTTGAGTGCTGGCGCCAAGGTTCACACCGACCATGTTGTTTTCTGGAGTAGCAACGCAAACGCATTTCCCGTAGAGGTAGTATGTACTCCGCTGTATGACAAAAAAAATATCGTGGGAACCGCCACCGTATTTCAGGATATCAGCAAGCGTCTCCACCAAGAACAGAAACTCATGGACGCTCAGGAAAAGCTCCGAAAAATCGCGCTACAGGATGGCCTTACAGGGATTCCAAACCGACGTAGTTTTGACCAGCGCAGCCAGAAAATATGGCGCAGCGCAATGCGACGCTCTCAACCTCTAGGTCTGCTAATGATAGATATTGACCACTTCAAACTCTATAATGACCACTATGGGCATCAGAAAGGTGATGACTGTCTTACACGTATCGCCAAGTTGCTGGAGCAGGCGTGCAAACGCCCCGATGATTTTGTGGCCCGTTACGGCGGGGAAGAGTTTGTCGTGTTGTTGCCAAACACCAACACGCAGGATTGCTCTCAGATTGGCAAAAGGATGTTAGCCATGCTGGCGCACCTGAACATCCCCCATCAAGCCTCACCTACTAAACCGTATGTAACTGTAAGTATTGGCTGCTGTAGCGTTGTACCCAACGGCACAACTAGTATGGCAGACCTGATTGCCTGCGCTGATCAATGTCTATACCATGCCAAAAATAATGGCAGAAACTCGGTGAGCGCTCCTGATTTAACCAGGAACATCAAAACCGACGCATAATTCACCAGCAAGGTTTCTCGAGCATCTCCCTCACCAACGCCCAAATTGCCACGATACCGTTAACCATGTATTCAAAACCGCGCATTGATGCTGCGTTGCAGCAGCGGATATACCTTACACGCTACGCAGAAATTGAATCCTGCTTCCAGGGCAGCAAACAACGCTAGCGTTGCGGCAAAAACAGCGGCAACGACATCAAAGCCGGACAGCCACCCCACTGATATCAGCACAGAAAACACAAACCCAATTTTGGCGGCAAATAACTTTGGTCCGGCATTGGTAAGCACAGGTGTGACCCTGCCTAAACGCAGGATAACTTCACCGGCTAGGTTGAACAAACTGTAAGAAGGTTTCCAAAACCCGCGGATAAAAAAATCTGTCGCCAGCAGTAGCATGATCCATTTGGCGCCGGTAAAGAGGAAAAGACCTGCGCACACGACCGTAAACGCCGCATTTACCTGCGCCGCTTTAGAGTTAACCTGATGAAACGAAATCGGACATACCTGTGGCATACAATTACCCTCCGTTAGAAGAACCTGTGCTTAAAACCATAAAATACATATGAATATGCGTATATAGATATGTCAATATACAAAAACAACTCTATTTTGTCCATACTTTTATCCTCTCATGATCACCCTTAAGACTTCATCGTTACTCAAAAGCTCCGCGCACTTGCTGGCTAAACCCATCGATTTTATTTGACTCTCAAGTTGATTCTCCAAGCGGAGGTGATAGTCTTTAACTTTAAATGCAGATTCATATTCGAACATAAAACAGGCCATGCGCCTAACAGGAAACTCAGTTGACAGATATTTTCGCAGATGCCATTCAGCGCTAAAATGTCAATATTCGTTCAAGGGGAGGAAATTTTATGGCTGTGGATATAACAGTAAAAATTGGGGGTCAAGCGGGGCAAGGCATCCAAACTGTGGGAGACTTACTCTGTCAAACATGCCGCCAAGCGGGCTACTTTTTTCTGGCCATCAACGATTATGAATCGCGGGTGCGCGGCGGGCATAACTTTTTTCAAGTACGCATCAGTGACACCCCGGTGCTGGCCCCCGCTCAAGAAGTGGATCTACTGGTGGACCTCGATGGCGTCACGTATACGCAGCATGCTTCTGAATTGAACGATGATGCCATTGTTTTGTGCATGCCGGAGCAGAATCCCGCTGGGCACCGCACGCTGCACATTGACTTTACTGGGCTGGCAAAAGAGGCGGGCAACAAGGCGGCGCAAAACACGGTGGCCGCAGCCGCGTGTCTAGCCCTGCTTGGTGCGGGAAAAGAGTTGTGTAGCAAGGTGGTAAGTCAGCTCTTTGGAACAGAAGAGGAGAAAATCGTCACCGTCAATCAGAAGGCGCTCCAGGCTGGATTTGAGCGCGTCGCTCAGTCTGACTTAAAAGGGTGGAATCTCACTTGGAAGGAACAGCAACCGGCGGGAGCATTGTTTGACGGTGCCAGCGCTCTAGCTCTGGGTGCAGTGGCTGCCGGTTGCCGCGTGGGTGCCTTCTACCCCATGTCGCCAGCCACTGGCATCATGACCCATCTGGTGCAACTCGCAGAGCATTTCCCCCTAGTGGTTGAACAGGCAGAAGACGAAATAGCTGCGGTTAACATGGTAATAGGTGCCAATTTTGCCGGCTGTCGGGCTCTTACGGCCACCAGCGGCGGCGGTTTTTCTCTGATGACTGAGGGGATAGGACTGGCCGCCACCACCGAAACTCCGCTGGTGCTCATTAATGCCCAGCGCCCCGGGCCAGCCACCGGACTACCTACCCGTACCGGACAGGGTGATCTGCTTTTCACCCTGCATGCGTCCCAAGATGAATTCCCTCGCTTTGTTCTGGCTCCAGCCACTGTAGCCGATTGTTTCTATACCATCCAACGCGCTTTTTATCTAGCCGACACCTACCAAGTCCCGGTGATGGTGCTGGTGGATCAGTATCTGGTGAGCACCTCCATGCTCGTGGCGGAAAAACTGGAAATAAATCCCGCTGCAATTCCCGCCTCAATGCCGAAGCCCCCAGCAAAACCCGAAACCTACGCACGCTTTGCCTTTACGGAAAACGGGATTTCTCCGCGCCTGTTTCCATGTCAAAGCCAAGCACTGGTAAAAGCCACAGGCAATGAACACACACCGGATGGCCACTCCAGTGAAAACCGGGAAAATCGCATCGCCATGGTGAACAAGCGCCTAGCCAAACTCCCCTCCATGAAACAGGAACAGCGCCCGCCGCTATTGCACCATGAACAGGCGGACTGGCTGCTGGTGAGCTGGGGCTCCAGCTATGGGATGGTGTATGAGGCAGTGGGGAAATTGCGCTCTCAGGGCCTTGATGTTGGCCTGGCGCACCTAGTGGATATCTGGCCCCTGCCTCAAGAACCGCTACAAAGCCTGCTTAGTGGAAGCAAGTGGATACTGGTGGAGCAAAACGCCACCGGACAGTTAGGGTGGATGCTACGCGCCGAGCTTGGTGTGGAACCAAAAAGTTCCATTCTCCAGTATGACGGCAGGCCCCTTGAAGTAGCCCGTATAGTTAGCGAAACCGCTGCAAAGATAGGAGGTTAACCCCATGGTCACAATAAACGATTATACCAGCAACTATGAGAATCAATGGTGCCCTGGGTGTGGTAATTTCGGCATCTTACCCGCCATGAAAATGGCTTTCGTAGCTCAAAAACTTGCTCCGCATGAGCTGTTGCTCGTTTCAGGTATTGGCCAGGCGGGGAAAACGCCCCATTTTCTCGAATGCAACTTTATCCACGCTCTACATGGACGCGCACTGGCAGTAGCCAGCGGTGCCAAATTGGCCAATCACAACCTCAACGTGGTGGTAAATTCCGGCGACGGAGACTGTTATGGCGAAGGGGGTAATCACTTTATCCACGCCATACGGCGCAACCTAGACCTAACCCTTCTGGTACATAACAATCAGATTTATGGCCTCACCAAGGGGCAGGCATCCCCAACCACAGATAAGGATATGACCACCAGCATTCAGAGTCACGGGGTCAGTAACCGTCCCTTCCGCCCTCTGGCTGTAGCCCTGAGCCTCGGCGCTGGCTTTGTAGCGCGCGGCTTTGCAGGTCAAAAAGAACAGCTGGCGGAGTTGATCCAAGCAGCTATGAACTATAGAGGTTTCAGCCTGATAGACATTCTACAACCCTGCGTCACCTTCAATCATTTGAACACTTTTGCTTGGTACAAACAGCGCGTGGTGGATGTAGCCACCCTGAATCACGATGCCCGCGACTTCCAGAGTGCCATGCAATTGGCGATGGAGTGGGGAGAGCGCATCCCCACAGGAATACTATACCAGCACGAAGAGGATGATTTTACCGCCCTTAATCCATGGCTGCAGCAGGGGCCCATGTTACAGCGCGAATACAATGCCAACGCGATTAACGACTATATTGACGACCTGTACCGTATCTAAAGAATGAACCTGAAGAAGGGACTGAAGCCCGCTGCACGAAACCTGAGGACAAATTGAAGCGGAGAGTTATTTCTTCTCAGCGCAGACATACGATCAGAAATTTAAATTACTAAGTTCTGGGCATGGGGCAACGCCGTCTCTGCTTGCCCTTTTGGGGATGACAGGTGCGTTCCTTACCACCATGTTGACGATGATCTTCCTGACTATCCACCTACTTTTGAACTACTGATACCGGTACTGCACATAAAAAAACCCCTTACCTGCATACCAATTCAGGTGCAGATAAGGGGTTTTTCGAAAAACTGTTAGTTCATATCTATTTGTTAACGTCGCCGTAAACACAAAAGTCTAATTTCGTGAATCCGGACAGAACAGCCTATCAATTGTATCCATCTTCAGTGGGATCATATATGATTTGATAAACTTTATACCCACTTCCGCCTATACCGGCACTACCGGTAAAGGTAATTCGTCCTTCTTCCTTGTATAGAGTTTCAAATCTAGACCTATCATGACCTAAATAAAACGGAATAAACGCCTTACCTGTCATGTAGTATTTAGTGTCCGTGGGAGGACCAATCAAATCTGAAACCTGCTTCATAGACATGCCAAGAGAAATTTTATCGAATTTACTACTAGACGGAATCTCTCCTATTATTTGAGCAGGTTTTTGCGTGTCGGCGGACTGCTGTGGCGCTTTACTTGCGCAGCCTATTAGGGAAAAAACTGCAAAAGCAATTACCATCAAGCATAGAAACACTTTTTTCATATCAACGCACCTTCCAAAATTAAAGAACATTACAAACTACTGCTCGAACGCCCGAACAGTACGACTAAAACATCAAATCGCTGGTAAGTTTTTATTGAATTAAAATTTTCTCGCGAAATATAACACAGCCTATTTTTAGGCTCAAGGTGAATTCCTACAATTTGTAATGGGGCTACGCCTGAATATATAAATTTGATTGTGCACACGCAGTTTTAAGGGCAGTCTTGTACCTCATTGTGCATGAAGAATACCCGCATCCAATAAAAAGGAGATACTTATGCCACGTATTGCCATAATTCCCATCCACCAGGACAATTACTCCTACATCCTCAGCCTGAATGGTGTCAACATTGCCATTGATCCTGGTGAAGCTGAGCCTGTAATGGATCACCTGCGCGAGCAAAAATGTGGCCTGGATGTAATTCTCAACACCCACATGCATCAGGATCATAGTCATGGCAATCTGGCCTTAAAACAAGCCACGGGCTGTAAGATAATGGGGCGGGATGAGCGTATTCCAGGCATTGATCAGGTTCTTACCCAAGAGGGAGCGCTACCGGCCCCGGTCCAGAAACTGCAGATGTTGGCTACACCGGGGCATACCTTGAAGGATTGCTGCTACTACCTACCACCTCAAGGGGAACATCCAGGCGCCCTGTTTTCTGGTGACACCCTGTTTTCCGGCGGCTGTGGTCGTGTTTTTGAAGGCACGATAGAGCAGCTGTTTCAGTCTCTGCAAACCTTGGCGGCGCTACCGCCTGAAACCCTGATCTACTGCGGACATGAGTACACCTTGGACAACTACCGCTTTGCAGAACGTATGGAGCCGAACTCTTTGGCGGTGCGGCGCAAACGTCAACAGGTGGAGAGCTTCCGCCAACGTGGAGAACCGAGCCTGCCAGTTTCAGTAGGTGAAGAGTTGGAGACCAACCCCTTCCTCCGCCCCCACGATCCCGCATTGCGCCGCGCCCTGCACATGGAAGACGCCAGTGATCTTGAAATATTTACAATTTTACGTGAGAAAAAGAACCGGTTTTAACGTGTCTTGCAAGCACGCATGGCGCAGATGCGCTGATGCAAACTGGGGTGTGAGTAGTGAAAAAACACGTACACTGGGTGCGGAGTCAAGTTGCTCAGGTGGTTGATTGACAACTTCTTCAGCGCGTTGATGAGGTTGTCCGCGCCGTGGTGACGTACTGCAAACGCGTCTGCCGCATATTCGTTCCGGCGCGACCACATGTGCATAAACACCCCGCTTAACAGGGAAAATGGACTAAACAGCAGCGCAAAAGCTACAAGCCCGACATGAAACACTGCCTGCTCCACCCCCAGAGCTTGGGAAAATACCGCATGCTCCAAAAACAGTGACAGCAAATAAAAAATAATACCGGTCTGCAGAATCGAAAGGACAAGGGCTTGCATGGTATGCTTCTTTTTGAAGTGCCCAATTTCGTGCGCCAAGACCGCGACAACCTCTTGCGGGGTCAAATCAGCTATCAGGGTGTCAAACAGCACAATCCGTTTTTTCCCCACAAGCCCTGAAAAATAGGCATTGGCCTTGCTCGAACGTTTTGAGCCATCAAGAACATAGATATCCCTGACAGGGAAAGCCACCCTTGCGGCAAACGTTTCAATGGCGCTTTTAAGCTCC
>JAQUDG010000079.1 GCA_028685815.1 Desulfuromonas sp. | reverse complement strand
GGCGGGTTCGTAGTGACTCATATCACTGCTGGCGAGGATAAGAACATCGTCGCGGATGGGGGCTAAAACTTCAGCCAGCATTTGCCCCATCTGCTCCAGTTCGGGAAAGCTATGCTCGCGCAGCATTATGGGAACTATCTGCACTCCAGGGCGTTGATACTGCAAAAACGGCAGCATAACTTCAAGGGAATGTTCCAAGCGGTGCGCACTAGGATCGGGACTGAACCCATCCACCAAGTTGCACACCTGCGCCGCCAACGGTGCATTGACAGCCACCTCTCCCAAAGGTGTTTGCCATGCGCCGCTGTCGTAAACTGCAGCTCTGGAACCAAGCCCTTGATGATTGGGGCCAAGGAGAATTACGGTAGAAGGGATATCCACCCCAGCCAATGCTTTAGCTGCGACGGCGCCGGAATACACATATCCGGCATGTGGAGCTAGAACTGCCTGCGCCGGAGACTCTTTCACACTATCTGCTGCGGTATAAAAACCTTCAAGTTGGCGCAGCAGTTCATCTCTATCCGCAGGATAAAACTGCCCGGCTACTACAGGTGCACGTAACATGGTTTCATCCCTCCTGTTATAAGTAGGCTTATAGTAATGCTAGGGTTTGCCCGTATCTGCCTTCCATCCACCCTATGATTCAGGCAGACTTCTGCTATCAGGTCAAGCATGGCAAGGAAATAAGGCACAAAAAAACCAGCCTGTATATCCCAGACCGGATACAGGCTGGTTTACAGGCTGGTTTTAATTTGGAGGCCCCGACCAGATTTGAACTGGTGATAAAGGTTTTGCAGACCTCTGCCTTACCGCTTGGCTACGGGGCCATATATTTTCTGTTTTTTAATTGTGCGAATTTACTTCTGATTTACGCTGTTATGAATTGCATCTTTCATGCAAGATTTCAGCGTACGCTGTTTATTGGGATATCCTGCGCAAGCTCGGTAGTGATAGCAAATCGTTACGTGTGCTGTCAAGGTAAAAGTTCTGCCGGATACCTGGAGCAGGCTTTTTTCACCCTTCGCTCTTAAGCCTTAGTTCGGACTCTCAAGCTGTTTGAATACCGCGTTCAACTTACCTTGCATGGTGTGCTCGCGGTCGCGGCGATCATCAATTTTAATCAAGGTAGAGACTCGTTGCACTCCTGCATCAAACGGTGACTCATGCATCTTGCGCAATAATTCGAATATTGCGTCAATATCTCCCTCAATAATGGTACCCATGGGGGTAAGCTGATATCCAAGGCCGGACTCTTTTACCAGACGCAGGCACCCCGCCACATACTTGGAGACACCACCACTGCCCTCGCCTAGAGGGGTACAACTGATCTCTACAACTGCCATTTAACCTCCCACGACCATATTAAAGCTGTCTTTAAGCATAACGTATCCGGTGTCTGCCGATTCACAAATCTGCAACAGTCCCTGTTGTAAGACACTTAGCTTATACCATACCCAAGGGTAGAATTTTTAAGATCTTTAAACAACTTCCGCTGTGCAGCATTACCGATGGCCGCGACATAATCGCCACTGGCAAAGGTGAAGTTGGCATCTGGGTTAGGGACAAAGGTCGCACCGCGAATAACTCCCACCACAGACACCCCCGCCTTGCTGCGCAAATCGAGTTGGCGCAAATTATGCCCTACCATGGGATTATCAGCTTCGAGTCTTTCCCAGGACAATTCAAGGAGTTCGCGCGCATTTTTTAGCTGCCATATCTCATGTAGATCTTCCCCTGACTCCATGATGGGTTGGTAGAGCTCTTTGCGGATAGTATCGGTGTATTCCTGAATTTTATGGACCGGGACATCGATGTGGAGCAGTGCTTGGCGCGCAATCTCTAGGCCTGCCTCAAGTTCAGGCAGAATAACCATATAAACCCCCAGATCATACAGCGAACGCATCTGCTCTTCCCCATCGGCGCGGACTACAATATTAAGATCTGGGCGCAGCTGGTGCGCATGCTGCACAATGGATTGGGCGATTATCGCCGCTGGCACTGTTATAAGCAACTGCTGGGCGCGCGCAATCATAGCCGCCTCAAGAACCACCTGATTACTAGCATCCCCATAAATTGTAGGAAATTTGGCCGCCTTGCATTTTTCGAAATTTCGATGCCCCGCTTCGATAATTACGAACGGAACATCCAACTGACGTAACACTCGGGCTACGTGCTGTCCTACCCTGCCCCCACCAGCAATAACGATATGGTCGCTAAGTTTGGCTTCCTTCAGGTTGATGGTTTCTAGCGCTTCGCGTTTGGAGTTTTTACGCCACCATTGATATAGGGGGGCGGTAAAACCGGAGACAATCGGGGTCAGAACCATGCTGATAATGGTTGCGGAGATCACAAAAGAGTAATTGGACTGGCTTAAAGCACCGGCGGAAAAACCGATTTGGGTAAGGAGAAAAGAAAATTCTCCAATTTGAAACATCCCCAGTCCTACGGCGAGAGGAACCACGTTACGATACCCGAAAATTCTGGCTATAGCACTCATCATGCCCCCCTTACCTACCGCTACAAGGGTCACCAAAAAGAGGACAGCACCTAGATTGTTGAATAGAAAGACCGGGTCGAGCAGCATTCCTACCGAGGTGAAGAACAGCAGACCAAACAGGTCACGCAGAGGGATGATATCGCTCAGAGCCTGGTGTCCATAATCGGACTCACTTAAAACGATACCTGCGATAAATGCACCGAAGGGAAAGGAGAGTCCCACCAAGTAGGTGGCATACCCGACCCCAAGGCCGATAGCGGTAACACACAACAGGAACAGTTCACGTGAATTCCAGCGTGCAATCAAAGCCAACACCCTTGGAAGCCATTTGGTGCCCAAGAGCAACATCAGGGTGATGAACAATACCCCTTTGAGGATTGCAAACGCCAGGGCGCCGAATCCAGACTCGGGGTCACTGAGCTGAGGTAGCAGAATCATCAAGGGGACCACGGCAAGATCCTGCACCAGTAAAATACCGATCATTACCCGGCTCGACAGGGTTCCGAGCATCCCTTGATTCATGAGGGTTTTCAGGATTACCATGGTGCTGGACAGAGAGATAATGCCGCCCAACCACATGGAGGGTATCTGTTCCCAGCCCAGCCAGCGCCCGATAAAGTAACCGTAAATTATGCTCAACACAATCTGGATCGGGGCACCAATAAGGGCAACAGCACGTACCGGACGCAGCTCTTTAAGAGAGAATTCAAGGCCGATACCGAACAGCAGCAGCGCAACCCCGATCTCGGCCAGCTTGCCTATTTCTTGCACATCGCTGATGGTTATTCCGGCGGTAAACGGGCCGACCAAAACTCCAGCAAGGATGTAGCCCAACATAAGGGGTTGTTTAAATCGCTGTGCGACAAGTGCTCCTGCTAGAGCAGCTACTATGATGATGACAATATCCGCAGCAATTCCCATGCGCTTGTCCCCCTTTTAAGTCTGGATACAAAAAAAGGCTAAAACCCGAAAGTTTTAGCCTTTTGTCTTTTTCTGGTGCCGAAGGGGAGACTCGAACTCCCACAGCCATACGGCCACTAGGTCCTGAACCTAGCGTGTCTACCAATTCCACCACTTCGGCTTTAACAGGTGGTTGTATATCAGATAGGATCTGGCATTGCAACGAAAAATCCTGCATGCTTGCTCAGATTCGTACGTCCAAATGCGCAGTATTACGTGGCAATATGATGCCTATTTTTTCCCCATAATAGCGCGGGCAATGCTGTGAGTGTGGTCGCCGATTTTCTCAAAATTGTGCAGTATATCGATAAAGATAAGCCCTGGAACCACAGAACACTCACCGGTATTTAGCCTAGATATGTGATGCTGGCGGTATTGAGCTTCCATATCATCTATGCTGTTTTCCAACGCGTAGGTCTGGGTCTCTATGTCAGTTTCGCGATTTTCTAACGCAGTAGTTATATAGTCTAAAAATTCTTGGGTTTTGGCTGCCAACGTATCAATCTCGGCGTTGGCAACATCAGAAAAACTGACTTTTTTATCAATTTTACGTTCGTTTTCTTCCCATAGATTTTCGCAATAATCGCCCACTTTCTCCAGATCATTGACCATGTGCATTAACGAAGACACTTCTTTTGATGCTCCTTGAGTGATAGGTCGTTGCGAAATAGCGACCAGGAAATTCAATATTTCCTTCTGGAGCATGTCGAGCATATCCTCAATTTTACGTAGTTCTTTGAGCATGCGCAGATCGTTGCGTTGGAGAAAGTCAACGGTACGACTCAGGCAGTTTTGCGCGATCTCGGCCATGCGCACCGTTTCGGCGCGGGCCTGGCTCAGAGCCAAGGGAGGGGTTTCAAGCATCCGGCTGTCGATATATTTTAGAGGGACATCGAGTTCACCTGGATCGCCAGGAATCATCTTACTCGCAACGGTAGCTAAAATACCGATAAAGGGCAAGAATACCAACGTGTTGACGATATTGAACATTGTGTGAGTATTAGCTATATGTCTGGCAATGTATGGTTTATCACCAATGTCTAACCCGTACATAGACGCTTGTTGTTGATTAGAAATGGCAAAATCCGCCATTCCAGGAGTTATTGATTCGATGAGACTGAGAAAATGGGGAAAAAGTGCGAGTATATAAGCCACCCCAATTACATTAAACAACATATGACAAAGAGCCGTGCGTCTGGCGGCTACGTTGGCGCCGATTGCAGCAATATTCGCAGTTATGGTGGTACCGATATTTTCTCCTAAGATAACCGCGACACTACATTCAAAGGTGAGCAAACCGCTGGTAGCGAGTGCCAAAGTAATACCAATGGTGGCACTACTGCTCTGGACTATCATGGTAATCAGAGCACCAACAGCTACCGCCAGAAACAAATG
Source organism: Desulfuromonas sp. (assembly GCA_028685815.1). Taxonomy (GTDB): domain Bacteria; phylum Desulfobacterota; class Desulfuromonadia; order Desulfuromonadales; family Desulfuromonadaceae; genus JAIVHC01. Next base: position 7,707 of record JAQUDG010000079.1, on the reverse strand, counting down.
ATCCCCTATCAGAAAGAACACACTGTTGAGCTCACCACTGTCTTTTATCGGATCAAATGCGGTCTTCATTACCGACAGACCATAAAAAATAAGACCGAAACCAAGAACAGCTTCTCCGAAGTATATCCAACTTTTTTTGCGACTAAATAATTTAAGCCCTACCCCAAGTCCAATGGCTGGAAGAGCAAACTTGGTAATTTTAAACGCAATTAGTTGCGCAGTAATGGTGGTGCCTATATTGGCTCCCAGCACCACTCCGATGGCCTGCATCAACGTCATCAGCCCCGCGTTTACAAAGCCGATTACCATAACCGTTGTGGCGCTGGACGATTGGATAATTGCTGTGACTACAATACCTACCATCGTTGCCATTAATCGATTATTAGTCAGCGCTGCGAGCACTTTACGCATGCGATCACCAGCGATTTTCTGCAGTCCGTCTGACATTATCTTCATGCCGTACAGGAACAGCCCCAAACCACCGAGCAAGCCGAAAATCAGTTGCTGACTAATCATGCCAAAACCTCCGAAGTATTTGTAGTACGTAGCGATGCCTGTGTGCTGCAGCGCAGATAACAGGGTGAAAGTGAGCAGATGCCCACATTAGCGGACACCGCGGTTTCTCCTGTTGTGTGAAAAAACGATACCTACTGGCATCGCCCACAAAAAAAGGTGCCTGAGGGCACCTTAATTGCACATAAAAGAATAGCTAGAAAAAATATGTAAGGTTGGCAGCAAACAGGTACGCATCACTCTTATACGTACCTGTTTGTATTTCGTTGTCAACATTGCGATCATCAAAATCAACCCACATGTAGGCAAAATCAAACACGGCTCGTTCACCTTTATATCCAAAACCAAAGGTGTAATTATTTCGGTCGGAGTCTGGCAGTTCTGGGCCTATGGTACTGTTGGGGATAGGGTTGTTATCCCGCGCATACCCCAAACGCAAATCTAAATTTTCTGTAGCCGCAAATTGTAGCCCTACGCGGTACGCCCACACGTCGTTCCAATTTTTACGGTTTAACGAATCCGCCAAGATTGTGTTCTCGTCGAAGTAAATATCCAGACTACTATACGAACTCCAGCCAAAGCGATCTGCATCAAATTCTACGGTAAGGCGCTCTGTTGGTTTCAGCGCAACTCCAAAACTCCAAGTATCCGGCAAGGTGATTTTAGTTTTCGCTCCGGTGGAATAAACCATATCCGCATAACCCGCTTGCTGTGCATACACACCTTGGCCAGCTGTAGTTATCAGGTAATCGGCATCTCCCTTGAAGTCGATCTTAATTTCGCTGCGATACGCAACCCCGATGGAAAGGCGCTCACTTGGTTTCCACAGGAGGCCAGCATTATACCCCCAACCGTAACCATCGGCGTCCATCTCCAATTGGCCGAGTTGTATCGCCGTCACCCCAGGCATTGGTGCCTGACCTATTGCATAAGCGTCTATGCCGGCAGATTTCTCCAGCCATACGTCGGCATAGGTGTAATCGACTCCTACAGCCACAGCCAGATTCAGAGAATCAAAACGATACGCAATGGTAGGATTTATGTTGATGGGTTTGATCGCTATTTCCTTAATTTCATCTCGAAATGGACTGGTGGTATCCCAGCGTTTTGCCAGCGGGAATAGGGACCCAACTCCAATACCAAAAGCCCATGGAGAATCAGCCTTGCTGTAGGTGATATAAAAATTTGGCGGAAAAAAGATGTCGTCACGGGCCTTGGTATCGACCTGTTGTTCTACCCCTAAACCAGGGGCACGATCGCCTAAGCGTGTTGTTCCTTTGAATTCAGTTTCAGGAACATTAATTACTGTAACCCCAAGACTTATCGCGGTTCCTTCTTGGAAAGCTATCCCAGCTGGGTTGTAAAATACTGCTGAGGGGTCATCGGCTTGAGCCACAAAGGCATTGGCCATTCCCATCGCCTTAGCACCCTGCTCCCGGATGTGAAATCCCGCGCCAATGCCCGACACTGGTAACATCAATCCTACAATCAGCAGGTAAAATATAGCTCTTATCTTCATCCGTATCTTTCCCCGTGTTTTACAGCAATCTCTTTCCTTGTATTTTACTAGAGACAAGGTCTTGCGATGAAAAACTAAAAACGGGGATTTTATAGCGTTAATAGCGCAATCTCGCAAGGGAAAACATTTTTCCCTCTGTTATTCATATCTATTTGGATTTCTTTACCTTATTTGTTGCGTATAGAGCGGCAAAAATGATTGCACCAACAATAATGATCAAAAGAATATCTGCTGCACGCATAAAACTCCTCCATCTGAAAAGGTGGACTCAATAGGTCCGATCTGGATCGGGAAAAGTACTGACACCTGCATCCCTACCCACATTTTTATATATCTTAATATCATCCCAAGGCTGATCTAGTATCCCGTCGTGGATCGCCCAGCTGCGCCCACGCACGGTAGCAGCCATATCCGGATGACGAAACGGGGTAGAATTATCCAGACGTTGATACAAAATGCCGCCAGGCTGAAATTCAGCATTAATCCAGTGCATAAGTTGCTTGCCGGTGGTGTAGTCAAAGCCATAATTTTCATAGCGGATGGCGTTGCTATACGACAGCGGCTCCGCCACGATGATATCCACCCCAAGGGATGCGACAAAACGTTCAAAGCGGCGAAAAAAATTCTTAAAGGTCTTCAACCCACGGCGCACCTGATAGGGAGATAAGCCAGCGTGCATAGCCTTGATCTCTTCGGCGATATTGCGCCGCAGGGTACCAAATGAATTTTCTCGTCCGTGCTGATCTCGGTCGACATTATAGCGCGGCGCATCTGGATCGTTAATCAAACAAAAAGATAACTCCAATTGGCGAAAATGGGTGTCAGCCACTTCGATAAAAAAGATGCTGTCTATATCCGCGGATTCACGTTTAACTGAGATCCGCAATAAGCCAAGACCCTCAGGGGCGATAACCTCGATTTTATGGGTTCTGTCCGGGGACAATAATGTGTTCCGATCGAACCCGAAGCGGGTAAAAACAATCTCCGGAAGGATACGCGCATAGATTGTCTCTTTGGCTTCCTGCTCCAGTTCGTTGATCTCCATAAGGGAAAATAACGGCAGTCCGTGTGGATCCAGCAGGTGTTCGATGGCAGTCCTTGGATTTTCTGAATTTTCGATATCTTCCATAGCTCTACTCATGGCACGCCTCAGGAACGGATATGATGCAGAGGAAATATTCTGCGTTCCAGAAGAGCTATATTCTCATCCAAAGCTTTTTGCGCTCGGGCGAAATCATCCGGATTAGCCAAGTGGGGTGGGTCGCGCAGAAGATTCTGGTCATACCCCAGCTCACTTACAATTGTCTGGAAATCAGACGGCAGCATATAAGGAACGTCGGCCCCAAGCATGGCGGCCCACACCAGAGTCCAAGCGCGCGCAACATTAATACTATGGTATCCGCCCCCGCCGACTGCTACCCAGGGTAATTCCGTTTGCATAAAACAACGTGCGGCATATTCCATAAATGCCGTGGTGCCCTCCAAGCGAGTAAGTGGGTCGGTACGCATAAAATCCGCTCCCATCTGGGTGATAAGCAGATCAGGTCTGTAGGCATCGATCAAGGGGAGAACCACGCGCTGCATGGCCTGTTCCAAAATCAGATCATCCGAATGGGGTATAAGGGGAATATTGACACTGTACCCGTAGCCCTGCCCTTCTCCCAACTCCCGAATAAAACCGGAGTACGGATAAAAATCCTTGCCACTTTCATGCATCGAGATGGTAAGAACCTGATCCGTCGCATAAAAAGCCTGCTGTACCCCGTCTCCGTGATGGGCATCCAGGTCGACATAAGCGATGCGTTTGCCCTGTTGCAGCAGAGGCTGAAGCGCGACCGCCACGTCATTTAAGTAACAGAAACCTGAAGCTCGTGCCGCATGTCCATGGTGCCAACCGCCCGCCATGCTGAATGCCGCCCGCCTACCATGTTGCACAACTTCGCGCACAGCGGTAATGGTTGCGCCGCACATGAGGCTAATCCATGAATACAGCCCCTCGAAGACTGGATTTTCCATATCACCCAGGCCGTACTTGAAGTTCGCGCAACTCTGATTGTTCTGACTGTAGCGCTCGAGAATATCCAGATAATCGGCGCGATGAAAACGCAGCAGCTCTTCTTTTGTCGCCGCTGTCGCCTCAACCACCTCAACCCCTGGATGGTGGAGCAGCCCACACGCCTCCATAAGATCGTAACTCAGACGATAGCGCTCCACCTTCATGGGATGCAAAGAGCCATACGTATATGTATTGAAACGCTGTGAGTATATAAAGGCTAGATTTTTATGCATGGGTTTCACTTGATTGCGACATTTTTTGAATTACCGCTCGGGATTTTTTGAATAATACACATTTACCCCCTAATTGCACAAGTTTGTGTTTAAAATTATATGCTTTGTTGCCACCCCCACCAGCAAGGGTGTATAAAGGGGTGCTTTTAGGGAGGGATGCTTTTGGGGGAAAGCTTTTGATACGATCGTTGGAGATAACCCCTTTGCCCTCGAGCACTATTGTTTGAATCACCGGCACACTGCAGCTAAATCTGCACTGCCACACATCAACTGAAGTGAAGGAATAGTTTACATGTTAACAGGCAAGCAAATCAGGTATCTGCGTGGCCTCGGCCACCATCTGCAACCGGTGGTAATGGTGGGCAAAGAAGAGGTTAGCGCCCAGATTGTCGCTTCCGTTGAAGAGGCCCTGACCACCCACGAGCTCATTAAGATAAAACTGCAAGAAGGCTGTATAACTCCGCGCAAAGAAGTAGCCGAAATGCTGGCACAAACCTGCGCCGCTGAAATTGCCCAAGTGCTCGGGCGCACCATTCTGCTCTACCGAATTTCGGATAATAAACTAATCGAGTTACCAAAAGCCAAGTAGATCAACATGCGTATTATTAGCGGCAGTGCCCGGGGCAAACACCTACAGACATTTGAAAGTGGTACTATCCGTCCTACCAGTGACCGAGTACGCGAGGCGCTGTTCAGTATTGTCACCAGTAAAATCGGACCGCTGGAGGGGCTGAAGGTGCTGGACATATGCGCTGGCACTGGCGCTCTTGGAATCGAAGCTCTGAGTCGTGGGGCGACAGAGGCTGTGTTTGTCGACAACAGCCCCCAAGCCACTGCAATCATCGCACGCAACTGTAGGGACTGCCGTCTTGAATCAGGCACTATTATTCTCAAAGACACATATCTCCGAGCCCTGCCCCGTCTTTCGGGGCGGCAGTTCGACCTAATTTTTATCGATCCCCCCTACGCTGTCAATTTACTCCCTAAAATCATCGAAGCTGTCAGCAAGCTAAATCTACTTGCTCCTGGCGGGCTTATTTGCGCCGAAGAGAGCTCTTGCATAGAAATCGCCTCAGGAATCGGAGCTTATACCTGCATCGATACCCGCAACTACGGTGATACAGCTATCTATCTGTTCAACTCTGATGCAACTCCAGAGGAGAACATAGAAGGAGAAAAGAAGCATGATTAAGACCATAGCAGTATATCCCGGTTCGTTCGATCCTGTGACCAACGGCCACCTAGACATCATCTGTCGCGGCTTGAAGGTTTTTGACAATATCATCGTTGGGGTGGCGCTGAACTCGGCGAAAAAAAGTATGTTCAGTGTGGAAGAACGGGTCGCGATGCTGCATGAATCCCTGGGAGAAAATGAGCGCATCCGCGTGGATGTAATTGATGGGTTGTTGATCGACTATGTCAGAAGCCAAGGATCCAATATCATCATCCGCGGGCTACGGGCCGTATCCGACTTCGAGTACGAATTTCAGTTGGCGCAAGTCAACCATACCGTAGAGAAAAATATCGAGACCCTGTTTATGATGACCTCGGTACGCTATGGCTATCTAAGTTCTTCCATTGTAAAAGAGATGGGATCACTTGGAGGAGAAATAGAAGATTTTGTGCCGGAATGTGTGGTGCGGCGTATACGGGAAAAATTCCCCATCAACAAATAGGTCAACCTCGGGCAGGTTGTCGTTAGCAGCCTGCCGAGTTCAAGCATCAACGCCCTAGACAAGGGCGACTACGCTTGCTACGTCTGGATGGCTGCTTATTACAGCAGCTGCATAAAACAGTGGGTCTGAGGGATAACCCTTACATCCAAACCGTATCCGGCGAGGATATCCTGCTGTTGCAACAGACTTCGCCCCGATACGCTACACTGACCGTTAATCGTCCTTGGTTGCAGCACCACATCGAAATGCTTAGGTGGTGTAGAGGTAGTTAAACTCTGCAACAATTTGGCGGTCCGGTGCAACTCCTCCCCTGGAGTTGAATTGCCCACCACTAGTTTGACACAACATTGAACCTGAAGTGCAAGCTCAATAAACTCCCGATGCAAGTCCCACGGAGTTGGCTCACCAGTCTGCGATTCTAGCTTTATATCCACGCTTATCCAGTCCAGCCATGGCAGCACCTGCCGCAACGCCTCAGGCAAAGTCCCGTTGGTCTCCACCTGCACCGGCAACAGGGTGCGCAAGCGGGGCAACCACTCTTTCAGTAACGCCGCATGCAACAAAGGCTCCCCCCCAGTAAGGGCAAAGGAGTGGTGCGAACGGTGGCACAGACTACCAGGGTCGAGCAGAGACTGCACATAGGCAGTTACATCCGCTAACTGCACCGGATTACACCATGAGGTAAATGCACCGCTGCCAGGGAGCTTTTCTACGCGGCAGTGTGCGGCAGGGGTATACGGTGTATCGCAATAACCGCACTTCAGATTACATCCGGCAAAACGGATAAACACCTGGCGACGTCCGATCAGGGCACCCTCCCCTTGGATGGAGGAGAAAACTTCGAGCAGCGGTGCCGCCGGAGCGTCAAGCTCAGGTGAGTGAGTAGCTGGCACAGGCATTGTCTGATTCCCATACATTTACGGACTCAACCACCACATCTTCATCTGCAAAGCTCTTGCACAGCTCTTCAAACAAATAGCGCGCAATATTCTCTGACGATGGGCTCTTCTCTTTGAACGGGGTTAAATCATTGAGGTATTTGTGGTCCAGCGAGTCAAGGATGGTGTTAGTTTTAGCCTTTAGGATTTTAAAATCGATTCCGAGGCCGGCATCGTTGAGGGTTTCTGTTGCAACCACCACTTCAACCTTCCAGTTATGTCCGTGAAGATTTTCGCAGTCGCCCTCATAGTTGTTGAGATTGTGCGCGGCAGCAAAATGAGTGTCTATCTTAAGTCTGTACATAGTCCAGATCCTTTCTTATGTAGATATATATTTAGCTAAAATTTTCTGAATCTTCATGTTCTGGGACGGGGACTGGCTCTCCCGCGACCCGATAATCTTCGTCGAACCATTTACCCAGGTCCAAGGTTCGACAACGTTCAGAACAGAACGGCCGCCATGGATTATCCGCCCATGCGGCATATTTCTTACAAACCGGACATTTGATCTTCACTCAATCCTCTTCCTGTTATATCCTCACGTGTTCGTGCCTTAAACGTTGCGGCCTCTACTTGGCATATACGAATTATATAAAACTGTAGGGCAGACATTCCTAAACCAGCACCCCCAACAGCATCAGGGGGCAAATTTTTCAACCTTAAGGGAGTCAAGTTACCCATGGCACCAGAACAAGCCTTCACAGTTGGCAAACTCCTTGGTCTCCGCTATTATTTCAAACTGGCGTGCAGTTAGAAAATAACAACCGGAATG
>JAQUDG010000166.1 GCA_028685815.1 Desulfuromonas sp. | reverse complement strand
TGCCGCAATATTTACGGCTCATGCTAGTCAGAGCATTGAGCAGCGGTGGGACTACACACGAAATTATCATCGCATTCACCATCCCCAGCGTTAAGCCGGAATAGCTCAGCAGATCATGTGTCAGCATGGCACACTCGTCATCTGTGCGCGCTTTATCGGTACGAATGCGCCAACTGTGTAGCAACTCTTCCTCACGGTAAAGCCCCAACACGGTATTGGTATTGCCAACGTCGACAACCAGCAACATGGGTTTAGGTGTTTCCCTTCTATGCAAGCATTGCCGGACGTACATCTCCGGAATAAATCGTCTTGGGGTGCGCAGAGCCTGTATCCAGCAGCAGCGCTCCATCGGTTGCGATGCCGACGACAACGCCACTGACATCTGCACCGCCGTCATCTACGCTTACGGCACTCCCCACCAAATCAAACAGAGCTTCCCACGCCAGGCGCACGGGGGCAAAGCCTCGTTCGAGCAACAGGGTATAGAGGGTGTCAATCTCGACAAACAGAGCCTGGATAAACGCAACTCGATCAACCCGCTGCCCTGTTTCTAACAAAATTGAGGTCGCTGGATAGCGTAAGTCTGGAGGGAACTGCTCTTTCTCCATATTCAGATTCACCCCGATTCCAAGCACAAGGTAGTGAATCCCTTCGGTCTCGGCATTTAGTTCATTGAGCAGCCCAGCGATTTTCTTACCGTTAAGGAGGATATCATTGGGCCACTTTACGCTAACCTTGACGGCGCAGACTTTTTCGATGGCGCGCGCCACGGCGACCGCGGCTAAAAATGTGAGTTGAGTCGCCTCACTCAATGCCAGGGTTGGGCGCAGAATAACTGAGGTATATACGTTTACCCCTGGTGGCGAACTCCATTTACGTCCCATACGGCCACGCCCACTGGTCTGACATTCTGCTACCACGACACTACCCTCAGGTGCGCCCTGCTCCGCCAGCATTTGCGCTCTGACGTTGGTAGAATCGAGTTCGGCGTGATACTCGATTCTTTTTGCTATTACGGCGGTATTCAGCCCTGCCTGTATAACGGCTGGGAGCAACACATCGGGACGCGCTCTCAAACGGTATCCTCGCGAGGGAACAGCCTCAATAGCATACCCCTGGGCGCGCAACTGCTTGATGTGCTTCCACACCGCAGTACGACTCACCCCTAGAATCTGGCACAACTGCTCCCCAGAGATAACCTCTCCCTCATGTTGCAGAAACATGCGGACTATAGTCTCGCGCAGTTGGTTCGACCCCATGCATGCAATCCTTTAAAAAGCGTCTCTGGTCTACTCTTGTTTATCTAATCAACATCGAAATATCTACGGCGCGACTGGAATGGGTGAGCGCGCCAACAGAGATAAAATCCACCCCAGTAGCGGCAATATCCGCCACGGTATCCAGGTTTACCCCGCCGGAGGCTTCGGTTAAAGCAGCGTCATCAATCAACTGCACCGCTTCGCGCATTTGTTCCAGCGTCATATTATCGAGCATGATGATATCTGCACGGGCGGTTAAGGCCGCACGCACATCATTCAGATTCTCGGTTTCTACTTCAATTTTAAGAGTGTGCGGCGCCATGCGGCGTGCCCCCTCAACAGCGGCGGCTATCCCCCCTGCGGCGGCGATGTGATTCTCCTTGATCAAAACCCCATCATACAAAGAGCTGCGATGATTCCGCCCGCCCCCCATCCGCACCGAGTATTTATCCAGCACGCGCAGCCCTGGGGTGGTTTTGCGTGTATCCACAATAATCGCATCGGTATGCGCAACCGCCGCAACAAAACACGCGGTCAAGGTTGCTACCCCACTCATGCGCTGCAGCAGGTTCAGAGCCACCCGCTCACCCTGGAGCAACACCCTGGCATCTGCCTTAATCCACGCCAACACATCCCCACGTTCCACGTTATTGCCATCGAATTTCAGGAATTCAAACGCCACAGTAGGGTCGAGGGTGGTAAAAACCTGTTGCGCCACGGCAAGACCGGCAAGGGTAAAGTCCTCCTTAGCCACCAGTTCTGCGGTTCTGGTAACTCCAGCCGGTATCGTAGCCATAGTAGTAACATCGCCGCTGCCAATATCCTCACGCAGCGCCCGCTTTATAATTTCTGCTATTTCAAGCACATCGCTCTCCAGATGCCATATGTTATTAACAGATGCTGGCAACCTATAAGTAATTGATAATATTATTCGTGTACCATATTATCAAAAACCTGAGCAAGAACAAAGTCACCGCTCAACGCGTGCAGTGGTAAGCAAACATGCTAACATGCAGGTATTTACGCCACGTTTTTTACCGCATCAACGCAACTAAGAACATTTACACAACAAGCCCGTGAAGGCACAATGCTGAATAGAAATAAATACAGACCAAACGCACTTCCCAGATCAAAACATAAGAGGAGAATATCCATGCCACAAAAAAATCCAACCAGCCTAAAAGCACGCGCACTAGAAGATACTTTTTTAACCCCGCACAACCTAACCACTGCCGCGCTCTTGCTCTGCTCCATCGTCATTCTGCTGCTGTCGGGTTGTGTCAGCAAACAGACCTACGACCAACAGCTACACCAAAGCGAAACCCTGAGCTCCAAAGTAGATGCCATGAGCGCAACTATCGCTGGATTGAAGGATGAGCTGAGCACCACCAGAGCCAACCTTGCCGACTGTCGTGCTGAGCTGGAGCAAAACAGCATAGAATTTGAAGCGAACAAGCAGCGTCAAAGCAGCATCTACAAAGCACGGGAGCAAAAAACCGAGGGTGAGCTTACCGCATTGCAAGCCGACACCCTCAGGCTAAAAAATGAAAAAGCAACCCTGCTTGAAAGTATCGAAGAAAACCAAGATAAGATTGCTGCCTTAGAGAAAGAGAAGCAAAAACTCGGGCACGAACTCGAACGAGAAAAAATTGCGCGCGAAGCCCGCATCGCCCAGATGTCTAGCACCTACAACGAACTAGTTGGCAGCCTCGAGCAGGAGCTGGCACGTGGTGAACTCACCATCAAACAGTTGAAAAATAAACTCAGCGTCAATCTGGT
>JAQUDG010000078.1 GCA_028685815.1 Desulfuromonas sp. | reverse complement strand
CCTATCGGTGCCATTTCTTACCATGTTATCCGCCAGTAAGGCCGCAACCCTGATCCAAGCGCCCGCGCACAAAGACGTCAGCTCAGTCAGACAGTCCTTCAGTGGCCCCTTCTCAGGCACGGCCATTCTGATTTTTCCGGAAGAGAACAGCGTTGATCTCATTCGCACCCTTATCGACAACTCTTTTCCCCTAGAAACTCTAGGCGAATTGGAGCAGGACAGCCTGCTTGAAATCGGCAATATCGTTCTTAACGCCTGCTTGGGCAGCTTTGCCAACCTGATGCAAAAAGAGATAGAGTTCAACCTGCCCACCTTTATTAAGGGCAAATGTGAGCAACTACTTTCATTCAACAATTCACAGACTGATGAACCGCTGATCTTCTTGGTAATAAACTTCAACAGCAGCGAAGGTGCAGACGTCGGTAAAAGTATCAAGGGTTTTGTAGTACTCCTCCTTGATGCCAGCGGAAGCGCAAACCTTAAGCAGGAACTCCAACTCCTGCTAGAGGCACAATAATGCCCGTCAAGGGACTTGCATGGGAATGTCTGGTGCATTGCCCCGCAGGGATTATGGTTCTCGACCGTGACCTGAACATCCAAGTATGGAACGACTGGCTTATACAAGCTTCGGGCATAGAAGCGGTGCATATCCAAAACAAAAACATCAACGACGTTATCCCGTCTCTCGAAGATTCTTACCTGCTTGAAGCCATAGTTCAGGCTTTGGATACTGGGCTCCCTTCAATCCTTACCCCTAAGTTAAACAAGTTCCCGCTGCCGTTATACCGCCGCCCAACCGATAAAGAAAAACACAGCTTCCCACAAAACATTCACGTTTTGGCTATCCGCGCCGGTGCAGACAATGAGCGCTACTGTCTGGTGCATATCAGTGATGTCAGCAGCGCCCTACAGCGCGAAACCCAACTACGTACCCAGGCAGAAGAACTCAAAGAGCAAAAACACAAACTTATCAGCGCCTGGCAGGAAGCCAAAGCCGCCAACGAAGCCAAGGGCATGTTTCTGGCCAACGTAAGTCACGAAATCAGGACACCGCTCAACGCTATAATCGGGTTATCCCATCTGAGTCTGCAAGATGCCCCCCCAGGTTCTGTCCGGGAAGACCTAGAAAAAATCGAACAATCAGGCAAGCTCCTGCTTACTCTGGTCAATGATATCCTTGATTTTGCCAAGATCGATGCAGGGAAGATGACCATGAATAAACGCTGCTGCGATATTGACAATATTGTGGCGCAGTTGCTCGATCTATTTCGCGATCAGGCCAGCGCACGCCAGATTTCCCTGATCTTTGAGCTAGAAGACAATCTCCCGTTGCAAATAGAAACCGACGATCTGCGCCTGCAGCAAATTCTCATCAACCTCATAAACAATGCCATGAAATTCACCGAAACGGGTGAGGTGCGCATCCGGATGTGTTGGACAGACAACCCTAACAAGCCTGAAGCCAGCTCGCTTGAAATCCAGGTACTGGATACAGGCATCGGCATGAGTAGCACTGAAATAGAGCGCTTGTTTCAGCCGTTTTCTCAAGCAGATGAGTCGACGAGTCGCAAATACGGTGGCACAGGGCTGGGATTGGCCATCACCAAACGCCTGACAGAGTTGTTTGGCGGCACAATCCAGGTGACAAGTCAAAAAGGGAGTGGAAGCTGCTTTACCCTCAACCTGCCCGTCACGGCCTGTGCGATTCCCGCAATGGCTGCGCCGGAGCAATTGCACCGCAAGTTGGTCTGTTATCTCGCCCTCGATCAGCGGCAAAAGAGTATGGTGCAACGGGCACTGCGCCCTTGGAACATCCTCGGCAGAGACGCAGCAACCGTTGATGATCCCAGCAGGTGTGCGGTACTTGTGTGTCCAACCATGGCGATAGAAGGGCTTTCCTCCCAGTGGCGACAGATTCCACGCCTTGAATTTATACAAGAACGCCTGGACACAAACCGCAGCGAGCGCAACAACCTGTTAACTGAACCTGTAGGCGCGCAGCAGATTCGGCATAAAATTCAGCGCATGCTGCACCAGCACAGCGCAGACAGGCTAGACCTTTTCGAATCCAGCCCGCAACTGCCGTTACTGACTCACACCATCATGGTGGTAGAGGACAACGCCATTAACCGCATGATTGCAGAAAAAATCCTGCAGCGGATGGGCGCCGATGTTGTCACCGCCACGGATGGAGAACATGCGCTGCAACAGATAAAAGAGCACACCGTTGATGCCATTCTAATGGATATCCAGATGCCAGGGATGGACGGCTACACCACTTGTCGCACGCTTAGACAGCCACCCTACGCGTTTACCGGGCCTATTATTGCCCTAACCGCGCATGCGATGAATGATGAACCGCAGCGCTGCAGCGCCGCTGGAATGAACGCTCACGTATCCAAGCCCTATGAACCAGAGGAGCTGCTAAACGTTCTTCGGCATCACTTGGGAGGGGAATCAGGCGAGCTAACTACTCTGCCGCCGGAGAGCGATAATGACTGGGATGCGCCGCAGGGTTTACGCCGCATCAATAATGATGTTGAACTCTTTACGTTGCTGCTTGAGCGTTTTCTGGCTCAGTTTTGCCTATCTTCGGAGGACTGGGAAAATTTTTCTACCCAAAATCTTAAGCAACAGCATGCGTGGATGCACAATCTTCAAGGGGTGGCCGTAAATCTTGGAGCTGGTCGCGTGGGCCAACTGGCCACAGAGATTGGGAATCTACTAAAATCCACCCAAAACACCTCCAAGCCATCTCAGTTACAAAGACTGCTACAGGAATTCCACCCTGTGCTGCGGCGCTGCTGTTCCCGCATGGAGGCATGGCTAAAAAAACAGGCCCAACAAGAAAATCTTGCCCAGCAATCCACGGGGAGAATTTCTCCTGCTGAAACCATCCCCAGCCGCGCCCACCTGCTGAAGTCTTTCACTGACCTTATGCAGCGCCTGAGCATTCAAGATTTGACTGCGTTGAACCTCTGGGAGCAAATTCGCATCCCCCTTACACTCGAACTCCCCGACTTTGCCGCACGCATTAATGGCTATATGAAAAATCTGGAATTCGATGTCGCCCGAAGACATATCAAGCAGTGGCTGGCACTGCAAGCTCCGTCAGATGTTACCCCCTGTACCAAAGATAAAGGGACGCAGTCTTGAGCTCGATACAACCGACTATTATTATAGTCGATGACGAAATTATAAATATCCACAGTCTGGCGCGCATTTTAAGAGGCACGGCACGTTTGTGCTTCGCCACATCTGGAAAGCAGGCACTGCAACTCGCAAAGAAACTTCAGGCTGAGATGATACTGCTGGATGTCATGCTTCCGGACCTCAGTGGGTTCGAGGTATGCAAGCAGCTTAAAAACAACCCCGAAACCTCCAGGTGCTCTGTAATCTTTGTTACCGCGCTGGGCAGCACTGCTGAAGAAGCGCACGGCCTGCGTCTCGGAGCTTTAGACTACATTATAAAACCCTTCAACCCCACCATCGTGCGCGAGCGGGTACAAAACCTACTCAACCTCACCTTGGCATATCGAAAACTCGAAGAACTTTCATCCACTGATTTTCTCACTGGTGCTTTTAACCGGCGCTATTTATTTGAGATCGCCGACACTGAACTGAAGCGCCACCGTCGCCACAATAGGAGCGCCAGCATAATGATGCTCGACATTGATCACTTCAAAGAGATCAACGACAACTATGGTCACAGCGTGGGGGACCAGGCTTTGCGGCATCTGGTGCAGGTGTGTCATGAAAATCTGCGCGAAGAAGATATTTTCGCACGTTTCGGAGGGGAGGAGTTTTGCGTGCTGTTACCAGAAACCGATGCCGCAACCGCCAAAGATGCGGCTGAACGGTTGCGCCAAAGCATAAAAACCGCCCCCATGGCGCTTGACGAACAATTTCTAAATATGACTGTCAGCATTGGCTTGAGTGGAATCACCCTCGACGAAAGTGACGATATCAATTACTGGATCGAGCAAGCAGATAAGGCCCTGTACCACGCAAAGAAAAACGGCCGCGATCAGGTTGTGTTGCGCTAGGAAGAGCTCCCTCAGTCCATACCTTCAGAGTGCCTGAGCTCCCGGGTTATGCAGTAAAACCGTCAAGCCAGTCGATCACGCCACCGATATCGAGCAGAAACGCCACCTTGCCGTCAGCCAGCACCGCCCCACCGGATACAATCGTGATATCGCGCAAATATCGATGCAGAGGTTTTATAACAAGATCCACGGTTTCACGCACTACATCAACCCATAGCGCCATGCGCCGTGCCCCGTGTTGAAGCACCACGATATTGAGTTCGTGGCCTGTATGTGCCATCCCCAGCGCACCCACGTTAGGTCTGCGCCCGCTGAGAATATCGTGCAGCGCATACAGCGGCACACAAGTCTCACGAAAAACAAACGCCGGTGCCCCGAATTTAGTGGTGAGACAGCGTCCAGCTTCAGATGCAGTCAGCCCAATTACTTCAACAACCTGGGCTTGAGGTAGCGCCAGAACAGAATTTTGCGCTTCAACCAGCAGTGTGGATATCATTGCCATAGACTGAGGTATCTGCATCTCAAAACAACACCCCTGCCCCAATTTGCTATGTACCTGCACACTTCCACCCACAGCAGCAAGGGCAGATTTCACCACATCGAGACCGGTTCCGCGTCCGGAAATGTTATCTACGCTGGTATTGGTGCTGAATCCAGGCGCAAAAACCAGCTGATAAATATCCTCTTCGGTGAGTTTTTCTAGGCGTGAGGCGGGGACCACATTGCGCGCTATTGCTGCAGCTAAAACTTTATCCGCATCGAGGCCTGCACCGTCATCCCGCACTATCAGACTAATCTGCCCGTACTCCTGGCGAGCCGAGAGCTCGAGGCGTCCAATGACCGTCTTACCTGCGCGCTGACGCTGCTCTGGAGACTCTATGCCATGCACAATTGCATTACGTAGCAGGTGCCCCAACGGATCTTTTATGGTCATCAATACCGCGCGGTCTACCTCGGTATCCTCGCCTGTGGTTACAAGCAAAACCCGTTTGTGTGTGGTAACAGCCAGATCGCGTACCAAGCGTTGATAAGGACGCCAGATCCGCCCTATAGGCTCCAGCCGATAACGCAGGATGGTGTCCTGCAACTGTGACATCTGCTGGCCGATATCCTCTAACCCAGAAGCAACTTCGGTCTGCACCGCTGTTGCTCCCGCACCTGTGATGCGGGTATGCCAGAAGCCCAGTTCAGCATTCATCGCCGCCAGCACATCAAGAAATTGATCCAGTTTCTTTACCGGCAGCCGGATAAATCCATCATCCAGAGCATCCGCATGGGTGCCTGACGCGGTTATTTCAGCCCCATCCGCGCCTGCTTTGCAACCTGCACTTACGCTGTTTGCCCCGTCAAGCGCGAACATTGAAGCCAGCGCAGCATCATTTGAATCTAAATCCACAGTTATCCCGGAACGACACGCCAGCGCGAGTTGCCCCTGCAGTTCTGTAGTATCACGTTGCAGTTCTTCCCCATGCCGACCAATCCAAGCCATAGATTTGCGTACCTCATCTACTACCTTCAGGAGTAATGAGAGGACATGGCTACAACAGTCAATCTGGTAATTTCTCAGATTTTCGAGAAGATTTTCAGCCGCATGGTTCAGGACTTCAAGGCGGGAGAACCCCAGCATCAAACAGTTGCCTTTAAGCGTATGCATGGAGCGAAACACGTTCTGGATCAACTCAGGGGTGGCGGGGCTGGCTTCAAGCTCCAACAGGCCAGTTTCTATCTCTTGCAGGGCATCGCCACTTTCTGCAATAAATTCCTGCAGCAGCGCCTGCTGTACTTCAGCATCTTCCATGATCTATCTCCTGCTCTGGTTACCCCGAGCATGTTGACGCAGAAGTAAGGTTATCTGATCTGACGGCAGCGGGTACGAAAATAGATACCCTTGCCCATAATCGCACCCATTTGCACGCAGAAAGTCATGTTGCTCGCTTGTCTCAATCCCTTCTGCGATTACTTCTAGCTGCAGGTTACGGGCTAAGTCAGTAATGGCTACTGCGATGGCTGCATCATCGCGATTGTGGGTAATATCGTTGATAAAAGAGCGGTCAATTTTAAGGTAACGTATGGGAAATTTCTTAAGATAGGCCAGCGATGAATAGCCGGTGCCGAAGTCGTCAATAGAGAGCTGAACCCCCAGGCTTCTGATCTCTTCCATTATACTGATTGAGTCTTCTACATCATCCATAAGAATACTCTCAGTAAGCTCAAGATCAAGATAGCAGGGCTCCAGTCCGGTGCTGCAAAAAATATCCTTCAGAACATCAACCAGCCCTTTCTGATGGAACTGGCGCCCTGAAATATTTACCGCCATGTGGATACGGGGCAGCCCGGCCACGCTCCAAGCGATGGCCTGCTCGCAGGCACACTTGAGCACCCACTCCCCGATGGGAACGATAAGCCCGGTTTCTTCTGCTAGTGGGATAAATTCGTCCGGATAAATCATCCCTCGATGGGGATGGTTCCAGCGCAGGAGGGCCTCAACCCCAAAAATCTCTCCGGTGTGCAAATTAAACTGGGGCTGATAATAAAGAACCAATTCATTTTTTTCAATAGCCTGCCGCAAAGCCCCTTCAAGCATTAAACGTTCGCTAGCGCGTTCATTAAGCCCCAAAGTGTAAAAACGATAATTGTCGCGACCCATATACTTTACTTGATACATCGCCGCGTCTGCAGCTTTCATCAAGGACTCCGCATCTTGCGCATCTTGGGGGTACATACTGATCCCAACGCTGGCGGTTACAAACAGCTTATACTCGTCAACCTCAATCTCGGTGGCAAGCGCACGCTTGATGGCTAGGGCTAGGATCACCACCTCGTCTGAACTGGTCACACGATCCAGCAGTACCCCAAACTCGTCTCCACTTATGCGTGCCAACGTATCGTTAGAGCGCACAATATTTTGCAAGCGCTCGGCAATTCGTTGCAAAACGATGTCCCCAACCTCATGCCCTAAAGAGTCATTTATTTTTTTAAAATGATCCAGATCAAGAAAGAGAACTCCAATTTGCTGCCGAGTTTTTTGCGCCCGCGCTACCGCATGGTGGACATGATCGCGAAACAGTTTGCGATTGGGCAGATGGGTAAGTTGGTCGTGGTATACGAGAAAGTCGAGGTGATCCCGGTTTTCCTGCAACTCTTGGTCCGCTTGCTTACGCTCAATTTCAGCTCCTACCCGCGCGGCCATGATAGCCATGACATCCTCGGCTCGTTGCAGATTATCGATGCGATTGCGTGACAGCACGCTTAAGACCCCGATAATATCTCCATCACGGCCATAAACTGGGGTGCCAGCATAGCCTTCGGCCCGCATATTCACTACTAAGGGTGTGTGCGGAAAGCGCTGCAGCAGACCTTCACGGGCTATAAACATCCCCGTGTCGATAACCTGCTGACACGGGGTGTTGGTCGGGTCGAAATCATACTCTTCTAGATCTATTCCATCCTGGTTGGAAGCCAGCGCTAGAATTCTGCCGTTTTCCAAGCATTGCCCCACGATGCAGCACGAAGCTCCAAACCATTCACATAGCTGCTGTGCTACCCGCCGATAGCACGCCGTGCCGGTGTACCCAAGGGTCCCCTCCACCAGAGTCTGAATGGCAGACTCAATATGCTTGATGGTGGTAATATCCTGAATGGTGGCCACCAGGCCATTAACCTGACCACTGCGGTCAAAGAGAGGGGCTTTGTTGAATAAAACTTGTTTTATTTCACCCGACGCACACTTCAGGCTGGTTTCATAGGTGTGCGCGCGCCCTTCCGCAAAAACCTTAGCATCGGTACGGGCACCGAGTTCCGCCCGCTCGCCAAGATATACCTGCCCAACATTGCTGTTTATCAGAGTTTTTCGCGAGCTGTCCGCAATGTGTTCGTAGCTCTTATTGCACCCCAGATAATAGCCTGCGCGGTCTTTGTAAAATATCGGATTGGGAATCGCATCGAGCAGGCTCTGCAAGAAATGAACTTCCTCCTCCAGACGACGCTCTACTTTGAGACGCTCTAGTTCGGCAGCAGCACGAATGGCAAACATGTGCATGGCTGTCTCTAACTGCTCTACATTCACCATGTTGCCGCGACTGAACACCGCCAGAGGCCCTATTACCTCACCCTTGGAATCAACCAATGGTATCCCCATGTAGCTGTCAACTTCCAGATCGATGGCAAGATGATCGAGGGGGAACTTCTTCATTAAATCGTGGGAATAATATTTGATCCCTTCGCGAATAACGTTAGCGCATGGGGTGTTTTCGAGATTGAATTCAAAATTATCGACTATCTTGCCGTCTGCATATACCGCTTCGGTAAGGATATGGGTTTTTTCCGCATCGGAAAATTTCCCAATAACAGCGTAGTCTGCCTGGGCAAACGTGGATAGGTCCATTAATAGTTGGGCAAAAAACTCCTGCCCCACAAACGCGGTTATCCGGCTGTACAGTCTAGTTAAAACCGATTTTTCCGAGGTAGAACCCGGGCGTCTATCTCTCACAAATATATCCTCGTAATAGGTGAGGCAACATGCTCTATCTTGCCTATTTTACTATATTTCGTACACATATAACGGCGTTACGCGTATCTTTTTCCAAGGGCGCAGCCTGATTATTAGAGACAGAAACAGCCCAATAACGCAAGCGTGAATCGTGATATGGCGTAGAACTCCAGCAGGTTGTTTCCCTACTGTGGAGTGAATGGGTCTCCTGTTGCATTTCCTGTACTTGCAAGGGGGATGACATCAGCTCGTGTCTAGAGGGGAGGCGCCAGTCATCTTTGTCATCTAGGGTTAAACTTTCACAGTACGCCTGCGCTTCAGAATATTTACACAACTCCTGAGTTTGTAGAAAAGAACTCATTACGCTAGCGCAGCATTCCCATTCCAGCGCAGACTTCACCTCCCGACGCTCACCACATCCAGATAACCCCAGCAGTAACACCGATAGCGCAGTAATGCTCGCCAAACCCGTCAGCACATGAGTCTTTGTGCCGCCCCTAAGATCAACTCGGGCCTCAGCTCGCTTAAGTAATCGAACGGATGTCCAGTTATGCACTATAAAATCTCTGCTCTGCGCTATGGTTCGGGCCATAGATAAGAGAACCAGAGGTGATCCTTGCTTCATCAACGCTTCTCCGCTTGTCAGCTTTGGGATACTATCGGCGCTAAAAATAATGTGGTACACTTATCAACATTGCGCATACTTATGGGGAAACTCCGGCCAGCCCAGGGCTAACTTGGGCGCTACTAACAGGCTCTGAACAACCCGCAATTGCGATGTTTGGCAAACCTAAAATATTGGATGGCATGGTCGCCTTCATCTGACTTTAAAACATGTGTTTTCGACCACAAGATTCACGCGCTGGGTTTATTGCAATAAGCTTTTCAAGTATGTGCAACAAACAGACCAGCTTTTACCCTTTTGGGCTCTTGTTATCCTTTTTACCAACGTCTTAATATTGATATTCTCACATGAAACTAGCAAATTACCCGTTAATCGCCCACAAGCCACTGCACTCGACACAGTGTACGCATACAATGAAAATAAAAATATGGACGCAAAACAACAAGCACTAAAGCAGCTCCCCTCCGTTGATCTGGTTCTTGACTGCTCTGCCCTGAGCGCATCGAGCGCTCCACACTGTCTGGTACTTGAAGCCGCACGCGAGGCAATAGCTCAAGCACGCACAACAATCCTGCACGGTGCTACCGACCCTGATGTCATCGGCGCTGCGTCTGAGCTCAGTGCTATCCGCGTCGATGCGCTTAATCGCCTCAGGGCTAAACTAACTCCCTCTCTGCGCGTCGTAATAAACGCAACGGGTACTCTGCTCCACACAAATCTGGGGCGCGCGCCACTGTGTCAAGCGGCAATAGATAACATAGCCAGCATTGCGCATGCATATTCGAACCTTGAACTTGATCTTGAGACAGGCAAGCGGGGACACCGCTACACCCACGTAGATGAGCTGCTGTGCCGCCTGACCGGAGCGGAGGCCGCTGCCGTAGTTAACAACAATGCCGGTGCCGTCCTTCTGGCTCTTACGGCTCTGGCGCGAGGACGTGAGGCAATAGTCTCGCGCGGGGAGCTAGTCGAGATCGGGGGTGCGTTTCGAATTCCAGATGTGATGGAAGCTGGAGGCGTCGCTCTATGCGAGGTGGGCACCACCAACAAAACCCACCTAAGCGATTACACTCAGGCTCTGCGGGAACAAACGGGGCTGCTGCTCAAGGTACACACCAGCAACTACCGCATTATCGGCTTTACCCAGAGTGTCTCCGCGGCAGAATTGGTGGAATTAGGGCGCAAACACGAAATCCCGGTGATGGAAGATCTCGGCAGCGGCATGCTGTTTGACTTGTCGGAGTTCGGCCTGCCGCAGGAACCTACGGTAAGTGAGCAAGTTGCTGCCGGGATTGATGTCATCACCTTCAGCGGCGATAAGCTCCTCGGCGGTCCGCAAGCGGGACTTATTGTGGGTAAGAAATGGGCTATTGATAAAATCAGAAACCATCCCCTCGCCCGCGCTTTACGCATGGATAAACTCACCCTCGCAGCCCTGGAAACCACCCTGCACCAATATCTTGACCGCCGTAAGGCACTGGACAACATCCCTGTCCTGCAGATGCTTAATATGTCGGAAACCGAATTAGCCCAGCGCACCGCAGCTTTTGCCCAAAAGTTAAAAGAAGAACTTGGCAGTTCCGCGTGTGTAGATGTCATTGCGGAAAGTAGTTGTGTCGGTGGAGGTGCTCTGCCAGCTACAGTTTTGCCTGGCTGCGCCGTTGCCATCCACCTGCCCCAGCAAAGCCTTGCCACCTTAGCACTTACCTTGCGCCAGCAGCAGCCTGCGGTTGTGGGACGCATTCACGATGATGCTCTCATTCTTAACCTACGCACGGTATTTCCCCAGCAGCAGCAACAACTAATTCATGCTGTGCGCCAGGCAGTAAACCCCGCAAAGACCCCACAAGAGTAAAGGCAGCCAAGCATGTCACAGCAACACAAGCACATCATCATCGGTACCGCTGGTCACGTTGACCACGGTAAAACGGAACTTATCGGCGCTTTAAGCGGCATAAAAACCGACCGCCTCAAGGAAGAACAGCAGCGCGGCATCTCTATCGAACTGGGATTCGCCTCCTTTCGCCTCGCTGACGGTACTCAGGTAGGGGTAATCGACGTTCCTGGACATGAACGCTTCATCAGCAACATGCTCGCCGGTATCGGCGGTATCGATATGGTTCTGCTAGTAGTCGATGCTAACGAAGGGGTAATGCCCCAAACCGTTGAACACTTACAAATTCTGAACCTCCTCAAAATCCCGCAGGGGATCATCGTCATGACCAAGATTGACTTGGCCGAACCAGACTGGGCCGATATTGTCGAAGAGGAGATCCGTGAAGCGGTACAGGGGACGTTTCTGGCTCAAGCACCGGTGTGCCGGGTTTCATCCATAACCAAGGCGGGGATAGACACCTTAACCAGCACAATTGCCGAGCAGGCTCGTCAGATCCCAGAACGCGATGCGGATGGTCCTATGCGTCTGCCCATCGATCGTCACTTCAGTATCGCCGGCTTCGGCACCGTGGTTACCGGCACCCTGCTGACCGGCACGGCCAACGTCGGCGACAGCGTAGAGGTGCTTCCGCTGGGGGAACAGGTGCGCATTCGTGACATCCAGATCCACAACCAAAAATATCCTCAGGCGCGCTGCGGCCAACGGGTGGCACTAAACCTGGCCGGCCTGCAACGCGACAACCTCCAGCGCGGTTGTGTTGTCGCCACACCAGGATTTTTCACCCAGACCAGTCGCTTTGATGCGCGTCTGACCCTGCTTGCTGACGCCGCGCGGCCGCTGAAGTTTCGCGACCCAGTTCATCTCTACCTGGGAACCAGCCGCGTAGTGGGTACGGTGGCGCTGCTCGATCGCGACCAGCTTGAAGCGGGCGAAAGTGCCCTGGTTCAGATCCATCTGGATAAACCCTTGGTGGCTCACAGAAAAGATCGCTTCATTATTCGTTCATATTCCCCCATGCACACCATCGGCGGGGGTGTGGTAATCGACCCAGATGCGGACAAGCACAAGCGCTTTCGTCCTGAAGTGCAGAAAGCACTCACAGAGCTGGAATCTGGTGAGGGGTCATTTATTCTGCAGAAACTCACGGAGTTGCAATGCGCGCGCATAAAAGAGCTCGAACAGATATCTGCCCTGAGCCGGGAACGGATCAGCACCAACCTTGAGCAGCTGCAACACAGCGGACAGGTGGCGCAGATCGCAGATCAGTGGATAGACACAGGGAGCATGAAGCTTTGGCTCCATCGCCTCAACTCTGCGGTGGAACAACATCACACAGAAAATCCGCTGTTGCCAGGGATGGGGCACGCATCTCTGAAGGCACTGCTACCCAAAGCATTGAGCAATAAAGCCTTTGAAGAGTTACTCAATCAGGCTGGATTGGAGCGGATCGGCGAGTGGATTAAACAGCAGAACTTCGTCCCCAGCCCAAATCCACAGCAAGAAATGATCATCGAAGCAATCGGCACGGCCTACAAACAAGCCGGCGTGCAAGTCAAAGGACGCACGGAAATGCTCGGCCAAATCAAGTTTGGTTCGCACAATCCAGAGGATCTGCTTGGTTATATCTTCTTCAGTGCTAAACTAATAAAACTCTCGGAGGATATCTTCATCCAGCCTGAGAGTTACACCCAAGCGCTAAACACC
>JAQUDG010000005.1 GCA_028685815.1 Desulfuromonas sp. | reverse complement strand
CGCAGTGGCAAGAAATTGACGCTCAAATATACGCTGGCATATACGCAAACCTCGGGGGAAGCGTAACCACACATCCGCATACGATCCAAGCGATGGAGAACATTACCCAGCTCAAAACCCGATACCTTGGGCGTGAATGCCATGGAGCATGGCGCGGCGCAATACCCCTGTGGGGCAAATATATTGTTGGGGATAAGCGCCCGCTGAAAAAAAGTGGGAAGGCGCACCTGTTTGATTTAGGCAACGCCGAAGTCATTCTACCTTTGGCAACTGACGAGCTGTTTTCGCTCAAAGGTCTAAAGGGGCGTCTCATCTCTGAATTAAACGCGCAGAACATCGTGCCATGCAAGAAACACAAGGAAACCCTGAGCTTTGCCCGCTCGATCACTAAAAAAGATTTTTCAGCCAAGTTCCGCTACAACCGCCGGCGTGAGTTGGCCAAATTCACCGAAGATGGCGGCGAAGTGATCCCCTTCTCTGACCTGAGCAAAGAAGAGATCGCAGCGTACTACATAAATCTTTTCAGCTTGCGTTGGGGTAAGAAACCCAAAGGGCATGAACTGCTGCCAGAATTTTTAACCCTGATATCCCCTCTGCTGCAGGGCAACCTGTTGGTGATGCACGCCCAGCCAGTGGCAATTCAGCTCCTGTATATGGTTTCCAGCGTTGTGGGCGTTTCAGTGGAATACATTAATGGCGGGGTTGATCCAGCCTTCCGTGAATATAGCCCCGGAAGTATACTTTCATTTATCAATATTCAGCATGCCGAACACGTTGCCACCCAAGCCGGAGTCCCTCTACGTTTTTCCTTCGGCTTGAGTGACAATGAGTACAAAGAGGTATGGTGTAATCGGCATCCTATCTACAGGTGTTAACATGTCTGCAATGCAAACGGGGCGCGATAAACGCAGAAAACAAAAGCGTGTTCAGCAACTTAAAGGGCTGTTCCTTCTCAGCGTCCTTATCTTGCTTCTTTTCTATGGATACCTGTTTACCACTGCAGCGGTTCTGGTCTTCGCCTTTCTGGGGCATGAACTGCTTGGCTCAGATCACATCTTCTTCTCGCCTAAGCGCCACGACCAGCATGCATTAGACCCTGAAAACACCTGGGAACTTACCCTGCAAAAAAACAAGCTAGATCTGCCCACGAGCCTAGAGCAAGATAAAACCTATCTGCTTAAAGTAACCCTGAAGTCGCGCTTGCTGGGTAGAATCTTCGATCCTTATGTTGAGCTCAAAGAGCTGAGCACGCCTAGCGCGACCAACGTAGCCCCGCAGCGGCAATATTTTGAACGCAGCGCCGCCGGGGTGCGTTATCTGAATATCACCCATCTCAGTGAACATAAAGAAATGACCAGCATCTTGGTAACAGGGCGCTATTGCGCGGTGGGGGGCGAGGTCTCACTGTTGAGTTTTTCCAACCCGCAGCTGGAGCACCAAAAGCTGTTCATTGTGGCACCACACGCTGATGATGCGGAGCTCGCCGCATTCGCTCTCTACGGTGATCATGACAGCTGTATTATCACTCTCACCGCTGGTGAAGTCGGGGCACCCTATTATCAAGATCCTGATGCGTGTAGCGCTACCGCCAGCAGGCTTAAAGGGCGTCTGCGAGCATTCGACAGCGTCATGGTTCCACGTTGGAGGGGTGTCGAGGAGGGCAAAACTGTCCAGCTCGGCTACTTCTGCATGACATTGAAGGCAATGTATCAGCAGCAACCCCAAGCGGTGTTATCGCACACTGCAGAGCTTGCGGACCCTAGTTACTTTCGCAACTTTAACACCATAGCGCTGAAGAGCGATAACGCAGGGGAAGCCTCATGGGCGCTCCTCCTACAAGATTTACAGGAGCTGCTGGAACGAGAAAAATCGGATATAATCCTGACCCCACACCCGCTGCTTGATCCACACCCAGACCATATTTACGCAACTAAGGCGATCTGCGAAGCGTGTCAGAATCTGAATCGCAGCGATGCAACCTTCTTGCTGTACGCCAATCACTACCACAACACCGATATGTTTCCTTTCGGTCCAGCAGGGAGCATCGCCTCGGTTCCTCCACAAGAGATGAAAATTACTGCCGCCACCCATAAAATTTTCTCCTATCCAGCGGAGCAGGAATCGCAACGTTTGAAAGGTGCAGCGCTGGCCATGATGCATGACCTAAGAAATTCCCTAAGCCTGAAAAAGAAGTTTCGTCTACATTTACACAGCTTGTTTTTAGGAAGAAAGGTCAGCCCTTACGGAGAAGATGAGTTCTTCCGCAAGGCAGTGCGCAATAATGAGCTGTTTTATGTGGTCAATCTGGAGCAGTTATCTGCCTTGGTTGACGCAGCAACGGCATGAGGCTGTAAACGTGCCAGCCCAAAAAAAACGCTGAAGTACTAGATTAAGCGCCTGACCTGTGCTAGCTTGCATGCCCTTATTTTATAAGAAATCCCAAACTTCGTCCTCCAGCAAAGTAGAAGAACTCCGCCTTGAGCTGCCCTCCCTGCCCATTTTCGCTTACCCTTAATTCCGCAGACTCCAGCGCAATCCGCTGCGAGGAACTTTTGCGTCATTTGCCCGCCAAGCGCCGCATGTATGCGGGGCATTGGGGTGAACGCCCAGTAGGGGTAAAAATATTTGAAGGCCGCAGCGCAAAACGCCACTGGGAGCGAGAAAAGCAGGGAATTGAGCTTTTACGCCAGCGCAATATTCTCACGCCAGAGCTGCTGTTTGCTGGCGCTCTGCCAGACACCAACTATATACTAATCACCGCATTCATCCCCGATGCGATTACCGCCCAAGAACAATGGCAGCAGAGTGAAACAGAGCAGGAGCGCCTTGTTCTTCTGCGCGATCTAACCAGCGTCATCGCCCATATGCACCAACAAGGTGTCTGGCAAAAGGATCTGCATCTGGGTAATTTCCTCCTCAGCAAGAGGGATATTTTCACCATCGACGGTGACGCTATCTGCGCGCGTAGTGCCGCAGAACTGCTCCCTTCCCGTATCAGACAAACCAATTTGACGTTGTTTCTGGCTCAGATTCCACCATTATACGAACATCTGTTCAAAAATCTGCTGGAGCTCTACTGCGCCGAAACTGGGGACAATCTACACGAATGGGGCTCCCTGTTAACTAATAAGGTACCCGCCCGGCGCAAAAAAAGACGCTTGATATATGTAACCAAGGCGTTTCGCACCTGTAGCGAATTCACCCGCCACCGCACTAACAGTCAGCTTACCATTCACCGCACTGACGCCCCTGCCAGCCTGATTCAACAACTGCTGGAAGCCCCGAATACGTTGCTTGCCCAAGGGGAGACGCTCAAAGCAGGCAACAGCGCCACCGTGGTGCGCCTACAAAACTCCGAAGGCGACTGGGTGATCAAACGCTACAACATAAAGGGGTTCTGGCATGGCTTGAAGCGCTGCCTACGCCCCACCAGAGCGGCCGTTTAGTGGGGCAACGCCCACCGCCTAAAAATCAGCGAGATAAACACCCCTCATGCGATAGCTATGGCGGAAAAACGCTTTGGCCCTTTTCGTCTTACGGGTTACTATGTGTGCGCTCATGTTGCGGCTCCCGATGTAGGTAAATATTTCAATACCAATTCACCGATTGAAGTCGATAAACAACAAGCGATAGATACAATTACACAGATGTTTCATCTCCTGTATCGTCTCGGTATCCGCCACGGCGATTGCAAGGCAAACAACTTTTTGCTCAAGGATGGTGTTCCGTGGGTCATCGACCTGGACGTCATGCGCGAATTTCGCTGCAGGCACAACTTTTTACGCCATTACAAGGCTGACCGCGCCCGTTTTTTGCGTAACTGGGAACCGAGCAGCACCATACACCGCCAATTTGATACCAAACTGCCTTAAATTAGCCAACAAGCTATAAACAACGGAGAACCAACCCATGTCTAAAGTGATTCTGGGCCTGTCCGGCGCTCTGACCCATGATCCTTCCGCCGCCCTGTATATCGGTTCTGAACTGATAGCCGCTGCGGAGGAAGAACGTTTTATCCGCGATAAGCACGCCAAGAACCGCATTCCCCTCGAATCCGCGCGCTTCTGCCTTGACTATGCAGGCATTGAACCGCGCGATGTCGATATTGTGGCGTTTCCGTTTGCGCCAATAGGGCTCAACCGCCCTGATCGCTGGCATTTCGCCAAACGCTACTGGTATGCACCGGATCGTGCCCTCAATGCTATTTTCAACGGCAACCGCCACTACCGGCGCAATGTCGCCAACGTGCGCAAGCTAACGGATAAACTGGGAATAAACTGGGACACTGTAGCCTTCGTACCGGTGGAGCACCATTTGGCCCACGCCAGCAGCGCGTACCACTTAAGCGGATTCAAGGGAAAAACCGCCATTCTAGGCATTGACGGCAAAGGCGAATATGCCACCACCTTCTTTGGTTACGGCGAAAACGGTAAAATTCATAAGATCAAGGAATTCTACGATCCCGACTCTCTGGGAGGACTCTATGGCGCCATGACCGAATACCTGGGCTTTGACATGCTCGATGGAGAATTCAAGGTGATGGGGATGGCCCCCTACGGCGATCCACGTAAGTATGATTTCTCGCGCCTAGCCAAATTCGAAAACGGCGAGCTCAAGGTCAATACCCAGTTGGTCAACACCATCGGGTGGCGGCGTTACAAGGAAAACGGTAAGGGCTATTATTTCAGCAAAAAACTGGTGGACTGGCTCGGACCCAAACGCCAGGGGGACTCCGCCGACGAGCCCTATATCGATTACGCGGCGTGCGTGCAACAGCTGTTTGAAGATCTGTCTCTGAAGATGATCGATTACTATCTTAAAGATATTCTGCAGGAAACTGGTCAACTCTGTTTCGCCGGAGGTAGCGCCCTGAATGTGAAGCTCAACCAACGCATCATCGCCCTCCCCTACGTCAAGGAACTGTTTGTGCAGCCTGCCGCCTCCGATGCGGGCACTGCGCTGGGCGCAGCATCATACGCCGCGCACCTGGCGGGTTTTGAGGTGGAACCGCTCAAACATGTGTATCTCGGGCCGAAGTATACCAACGACGAATGTATTAATGCATGCAAGACCCATCCGCAAAAACCAGTATGGGAAAAAATCGCCAATATCCCGGAGGTAACGGCCAAATTGCTCGCCGAAGGGAACCCCGTGGCTTGGTTTCAGGGGCGCATGGAGTTCGGCCCGCGCGCCCTGGGATGTCGCAGCATCTTGGGGTGCCCTAGTGCCAAAGGAGTCGCTGACCGTATCAATGCGCAGATCAAATATAGGGAGCGCTGGCGTCCGTTCTGCCCCAGCATCCTGGACCGGATCGCACCCGAGATTCTGCAGACCGACCACCCTGCGCCCTACATGACCTTCACCTTCGATGTAAACCCAGCATGGAAAGACAGAATCCCCGAAGTGGTGCATGAAGACGGCACTTCGCGCGCGCAGGTGGTGGAAAAGAAAACCAATCCGCGCTACTACACCCTGATCGAGGAACTAGAAAAACTCACCGGCAACGGCGTGGTTCTCAACACCTCACTGAATCGCCGCGGCGAGCCCATGGTGTGCTCCCCTGAAGATGCCCTCAGCATGTTTTACGGCAGCGATCTGGAATATCTGGTGTTGGAAGATGTGCTGGTGCAAAAGAAGGAAACGCAGGATGGCTGATGAACAACACCCCTGGGTGCTACAACTCTGCCATGGCTACGATGGCCCCTTTCTTGACTGTGCCAGACAATACGCGGTGCTTTTCAAGGACACCCCTTATAACGTATGCACCGCATATCTTACCGGTGAACCAGATAAGTATGTTGAGGAAGCATCGGCCTCTGCCGAAGTTTTATTTCTAAATTATACTTCAGCCCAGATACGCGGACTGAAGCTCAGCGCAATCCAAGATATTAAGCGCCTAAACAAAAAACATATGTTCAAATTCTGTATCGCCCATCGCTATAAGGCTACCTACATAGCGTTGCTGGCCACACAGCTGCCAGTTTTCGGTATCAGCCATGCTTTTGGGGATTACGCCAGATTTTCAAGGCAGATTATGGCCAGAATATTCCATAAACGTCTCAATCTTCTGGGTGTTTCCAACGCGGTACGCGACGACATTAGGCAAAAACTTCATTGGCCCGCCAAAAAAATTGAAGCCCTCTACAACCGCATAGACGTACAGCATATTCAAGCGCTGCAAGTTTCGCGCGACCAAGCGCGCACGCAGCTTCAACTACCCCAGGATGCATGGATAGTGGCGAATGTGGGCCGGTTACACCCAGACAAAGATCAAGCCACCCTTATCCGTGGCTTTGCCCATGCGCTTCCTGATCTTCAGCCCAATAGCCTACTTGTAATTATGGGCAAGGGAAGACTCGAAGATGAGCTTAAAGCCCTCGCCAAAGATCTTGATATTGAAGAGCGGGTTGTGTTTCTTGGCCAAGTGCCGAACGCCCGCCGATATTTTAAAGCGTTTGATGTTTTTGCCTTAACTTCGGATCACGAGCCCTTTGGGATGGTGCTGCTCGAAGCCATGGCCGCAGGGGTGCCTATTATCTGCTCGGATTGCGGAGGGGGTCGAGAGGTTGTAGATGGGTGTGGACTTCTTTTTCCTTTGGGTGATGCCATTGCCCTTGCGGAGAAAATTATCCAGATGAAGCATGATTTCACCACGATCAATTGCGACAACTCGTTGAATAGATTTTCTGATGAAGCTGCCAGGGACAAGTTCTGGTCGCTAGATGCAGTTAGAGCAGCGTGTAGGTAGGCTAAATGAAGAAAATAATGCTGATTGTACCATATTTTGGCCAATGGCCGTTCTGGTTTGATTTTTTCTTACTTTCGTGTCGCCACAATCCTTCCATTCAATGGCTGTTGATTAGCAACAACCCGCCCCCTGAACATTTACCTGCGAACATTGAGTATCAAGAAATTTCATTTGCCGATTATTCCAGCTCCGTCAGTCAAAAACTTGATGTCAAGTTTGCCCCTGCACACCCGTACAAATTATGTGATTTAAAACCTATGTATGGTTTTCTGCACCAAGATGAGTTGCAGGACTATGATTTTTGGGGTTTCTGCGATGTGGATGTGATTTTTGGCAACCTGCGTGATTTTTTTACCCCCAAATTGCTGGAGTACGATGTTATCTCCTGCCATACAACACGCATTTCAGGGCATTTGGCCCTTTTTCGTAACCTACCGAAACTTCGAGAAGCCTTTAGGTGCGTGGATAACTGGGAGGATATAATAAGCGACGAAACAAATCAGCGCTTTGATGAAAAAGCATTCAGCAAACTTTTTATCCGCTATAAGAATTTTCCTACGTGGGTAAGAAAATATATCCCTGGATATAACCGATTAGGGGTTAAATCGTCCTTCATCGAACGTCACTCTACCCCTGATTGTCGAATTGATTGGGAAGACGGGAGCAGAATCTTCCCTTCGGAATGGTACTGGAATAACGGTACGTTGACGAACAACAACAGCAAAAACACCTTCATGTATTTTCATTTTTTATACTGGAAGCAGTATTTCTGGAAGACCGACTACAGGGATGAAAGCGGGTTTTTGAAACCAGGGAACGCGCAAACTTTTGCCGTAGATGCAAATGTTAAAAACTTTAAAATGAACCAACAGGGTTTTCAGCGGGAGTAGTCTACTCATTACCTGCTGGGGCGTCACGGTGAGCTTCTTCCATCGTCGGGACAGAAGTATCCGTCCCTAATTTTCCCCAAACCACCACCACTTCATCCCCACTCTCAAAACGTGCCAGTTCGGCAAAGCCTACGGGGTATTCCAGCGTTTGTGTCTGCTTGCGCAGTATTAGCGCCATATCGATAGTCTGAATACAATCACTCTGTGGCGCGAAACAGTCTGCATGGTCAGCGGAATAATATGCATCTACTCTATCTGCATACACCATAAGCCTTCGATCACTAAACAGAAGTCTAAGCTGTTTATGCGGGTCATGTTGCTGCACCCATTCTCCAGCGACACGAATACAGTGGTCCTCCGTTTTTTTGCTCGCATACCCCATGGTTTTAAGTGCTGGAGTGATAAAAAAGACACCCATGAGTATCCACGCCAACCCCTTGCGAGGTTGTAGCTTACGCCACCAAAGACTTATTCCTCGGGCAACAAATGGAAGTGACAGCGCTATCGGTACCCGCATATAACGGGTGGTGGTGAAATTATGCACCATGCAAAACAAAAGATTAAGCGCAACGAACATAATCCAGGGCCAGACAATAATCGCTCTGGATGGGCTTAGGGCAGAAATATTTTGTTCCCCTTCGGAGTAAAAGCGTAAGCCCCACAAAGCCAACAAAGAGGTAGGAAACACCTCTTTAATAAGAATTTCAGTCAGCCCCAAAGCATAAATAATCGGCGCATAGTGACGTGCCGATTCCAGGATATTATTGCGCAAATCTGCAGCAGGCAATTGTTGCTGGAATTGTTTCAACTCAGCCATCAGGGCGTGATAGTTGGACAGAATATCGAGGGTTATCAACCCCTTAAACCACTCAAATGCTTCTGGCAGGCGCGACTGGCTGGCAATACCAAAGATGGAGAACCCCCAAACAGTGAGGGCAAGGATCAACAGCGCGCCCAGCAGCGCCCCCAGCGCCTGGAAGAGGTAGCGCGTACTGAAATTTTTGCGTTTTTCCCACACATATAAGGCCGGCACCAGCGCCAGCAACAGCACCCCCTCTATCCGCATCAAAGTCGCCAACACCGCCAGAATTACAGCACCGGCCAGCGCTTTAAACGTGGAGCGGTAATTGTACTGGGCAACCGCCGCCAAGGTTCCCAGCGCACACAGCAAAAAAAGCGGATCTCGCACCACTCCAGTTACAGGGGTATTAAACACCGGCAAGACTGCAAACAACAAAATTGCCGCTCTGGCGCTATCTTGGTCAAATAGGCGTAAGGTAAGAAAATATACCGGCACTAAACACAATAATAAAGGGATCAGACTGAGCAAGCGTCCCGCTAAAATCCAGTCAGGGACAACCAGGTGTAGCGCCGCGAGCAGGAGGGGATAGAGTGGCATGGGATAGTGTTGAATCCCTTCTGCAAACATACCGCAGGAGAACTTCTGCGCAGCAGCGATATAGACCATGGCATCGCGGTTGACTACAGAAGCAGCAGATAGCAACATTAGCTTCATGGCCAGGGACAACAAAAATATTGCTAGGTAGACCCAGTACTTACGACTAAACGCCATCAAATCATCCATCTATTTCGCTTGTTTCACACCCTTGGGTGGATCTCTTTTCAAAGTAAAAAATATCTATTTATGGTGGTCATTCAACAGAATTTTTACGCCTACGGGGACGAAACTGTTCAATAATATCCACAGCCTTCTCCGGCATACTGAACAGATCATTTCGGACTAGATATTCCCGTGCATTTTTCTTCAATGCCTCAATATCCGCAGTGGTAAGTAGTGCCAGAAGTGCCGCATCCATTTCTTGCTGGGCAAAAGGGGAATTGAGCACACACCCACTTTTTGCACTGCGGATATGGAAAGCGTAGCCACATGCTTCTGTACAAAGGATGGGCAACTGCGCCGCGATACTCTCCAACAACACGGTGCCGGTATTTTCTCGATATGCCGGATGTAGCAGCACATCCGCCGCAAACAGCAAGTCGGGGATATCATCCCGTCCCCCGAGAAAAACCACCTGCTCCGCAACCTTCAACTCTTTAGCCTTCCGCATAAAAGGACGCGGGTTATCTTGTCCCACAATATATATACGGGTAATATCTCGCACCGCATCAGGCAGGCTAGCCAAGGCGATCAGGCTTCGATCTGCCCCCTTGGTTTTGAAGCCAGAACCCACCATAAGAAGCATTTTGTGGGTATCGTTTAAGCCCAGCTCAGCGCGCTTAAGCTGACGCCGCTGTATGTAATCAGGCGGGGCGGTACGGTCGCGCTGGATTCCGGGGGGCAACAAGTGCATCCGCTCTGGTTGGGTGTGATAAATTTGGGTAAAGATTTCCTGCTCGATTGGAGAGATAAGGAGAATCTGCGTATCTACCTGCGGAGCAAAGACGCTTTTTTCGGCGGCAAGAAAACTGCGCGTGCGTGGCAGCATATTATACACGCACGAGCGCTCCTGAGCTTTGGCCGCAAAACAGGGATCGGCCGCGTAGTAAAAATCAAGCCCCGGCATTTTATTGAACCCCACCAGGGCAGCATAATCCCCCTTGCTTACCAACTCTTTAACCTTGATGGCGAACTGCGCATAACGTCTGTAGTTAACGCGTGCTCGGACATCTACACAGGTAACCGTAAGAGGTTGCGGAATCTCACCACTGGTCTCAAGTGCAAAGATATCCACACTATGGCCGCGAGCCACACACTCCTGCGCAATCTTGATACAGTCGCGCTGCAACCCCCCATAGGGGAAATACTTGAACAGAGCAAAGGCTAGTTTCATCGTAGCTAAATTTCTCGTTGGGGAACATCGGGATACAGCAAGAAGGAGTAGTTGCAGCTAAAAGGGCTAATATCTACTTTTTTTACGCCGAACTTCTGCCGCTATGTCATGCCAGAGTTTTTTAGTCCCGCCCGACAAGACACTGTCGTCACAATAGGCCCGTAAAAAATACAGCAGATCTCTTGTGCTCCAATCCGCACCAGCATGGCGAACTAGGGTAGTCAGATCCTTGAGCATAGCACCGTGCTGCGAAAGGCTGCGCTTCATTTTTTCCAGATCAATAATCCGTACATCCCAAGTGGAAGTCGTTTGCTTCACAAAGATATGTTTTGGATACAGACAATTGTGTTTCAGCTTGTGCTTGTGCATGGTGCGCACCGCCGTTGCCATGGCCGTAAGCAAAGTTTTTTTGGCCACAGGTGAAAGTGTTGCCCGGTCAATTTCTTCCAGACTAACGTGCTCGCTTAAACCAAGGGTGATAAGAACCGCCTTCTTGCCTGCTTTATTGCCCGTATGGGCAAAATAAAGAGTCTCCAGAGTGGGGACGCCACAGCGCTGCAAGCGTCTGATACTGGCGTACTCTTTCCTTAAGGTCGAGAGCCCTGTGATCGGGTGCAAAAAAGTCCGCGATATGTGCCCTTCCTGGCGCTTAATAAAAATCTCGATTGGCCCATCCGGGCTCTGGAGTATCTGTTTTACCACCCCGCTCCATCCGCCTCGGCGGATATTCGGCTCTTCAAACCATTCGGCCTTTAAGTCCCAGATGGAGGAAAAGTCGGCAAGTTGATTTTTCTGGAGTAGTTTTTGCCAGTGAGGGTCGAGGAAAACTTCGAATATTTTCATAATTTACCCAAATGTTGCCGCCAAAAAGGAGGAGTGACTGCACAATATATGTTCAAGGAGTTAAAGCCACTCTTGAGTACCAAACTTATTGAAGGCTATGTATACCTTAAGCAAAGATAAAATCCAAGTCAGCTCAAAAACCATCGGTTTAAATTTTCTGCATAGAAGATCTGAATATTTTAAATATGCACTCCCTTTGCGGATATACAATCTTGTATACTCCACTGCACTAGGGCAAGAGATGGGTTATATATATAGCAAAAACAGCAAGTTATGCTGTTACGTGTTCATACTACCGGTGTTAACCGACTTGCCTGAACGTATAGTTTTTATATACCGTTTACTTGTTGGCGGCGAGCTTTCCCCCTCTAGTCTAAACTCTACTGACATTACGAAGGCGAAAGCGAATATAAAACAACAACAACATTAGCAACTTACACATAATTGAGCGTTACGTGCCATACTACATTCGGTCTTTGGCACACTAATAGCATTAACATACAAGCAAGAACACAATGCAAATGCAACAAACAACAACCCAAGAATATCAGCCAGACTGGCTAACAACCATAATCTCAGGAGGACACCATGAAAGCACTCACTAAAACCGTACTCGCAACCCTGATCACCTTAAGCGCCACCATCCCTGCTGTTGCCGCCTCAACTGCGGGCCGCACCGACCACAGCGGCATCTTGGTGTGGGCCTTCCTCGGCTTCTGTGCTCTGATCGTAATGGCTCAACTGGTACCTGCAGTATTGGTAATGTTCGGCATCGTCAAAGGGGTAACCGCCAGCGACAAGGTAAGCGACAAAGCCTAATATACAAATATTGCTTCCAGTAAAGTGGATCGCTCCCTTAAATATTGAAACCTGCAAAATACCCGTCTGAGCCCAGGCGGGTATTTTTGTGTCGATTCTGGTATGTGGTACAGACTTGTATCCAGATTTTCAGCCCTCTACCGCAAATTGATCCATATCCAGATGCTGGACGAAAAAAGAACGCTGCTCGTCGCGGCGATGGCTGACATACACAATGGTGGTTATCCCCCTTGCAGCTACGCTTTCAATAAAATCGAGCACGGCGGTGCGGTTGGACTCATCCAGCCCTTGGGTGGGCTCATCCAGAATAAGTAGGGGTGGGGCTTTTATCAGCGCACGTGCTATCAACACCAAACGCTGATCGGCAAAACTCAAGCCTTTAAATGGCTGCGCGCGCTGCTGATCAAGCCCAATCCACGCCAACCATCTGCGCGCCTGTTGCACCTGTGCATGATCGGGCTTCTGATATACACCGATGGAGTCGAAAAAACCCGACACCACACAGCTCAGCACATCGCCGCCAATATGATAGTTGCGCTGCAGATCTGCGCTGACTATCCCCATGTTACGCTTGATATCCCAGATGGATTCACCGCTGCCACGCTTGGTGCCAAACAGATACAGCTCATTCTCATAACAGGCCGGATGGTCGCCACTTATCAGCTGCAACAAGGTAGACTTACCACTGCCATTGGCTCCAGTAACCAGCAAATGCTCCCCCCGGCGCAAGGTTAAATCGAGGCCAGAGAACACTCTGCGCCCCCGATACGAGGCGAACCCCTGGCGCAGCTCTACCAGTGGAGTCTGTAAGTCGGGCGAGGAGGGTGCAAAGGTTCGGTTTTTTTGCCGAAGCGGTTGCATCCATGCCTGCGTCGGCTCTGGTCTGAAATCCGGGCTCTGATGCTGCAGGGTTTGGAGTAATTCGGGTGGAAATTCCTGCCCAAATTTCTGCTGTGTCCCTTGCCAAACCAGTTCCCCAGAGCGGATAAGCGCCAGATGGGTCGCCCAAGAGGGAATGTCTGCGCTGTTGGTCACAAACAAAAGCACACAACTACCCTGACGCTGCAGATGGAGCAGCGCTGCATCAAGCTCAGTACGTGCACGTTGATCCAGCCCCGCGTACGGCGCTTCGATAAGCAGGCATGCAGGCACACGAGCACATTCGGCCAGCAGCAGGAGCTTCCGTGCCTGGCCTGTGCTCAACTCGCGATACCCCTGCTCTAGGCTAGAGCTCAGCCCGAAGGCCTCGATAAGGGCAGCGTCAATTCCCCCAGGTGGGAGAAATGCGCGCGCCGGGGTCCCCGGATCAATGCGCTCCAGAAAATCGCTGTCGTCCTTTTTTAGTTCCGCTTCAAAAATCTGCTGCTGTCTACTGAAAGACAGCACCGCCTTATTTGGAGTAAGGTAAAAGTGCTCCGCCCTGAAGTCCGTCAGTTCCTCACTCAGGAGACGAAAAAAGATGTCGATACCGGAGCGGTTGGCACCAAATACGCACCAGACTTCACCACTGCGCGCTTCGAAGCTATCCACTCGTAGCCACGGCAGCTGGCCATTTTCGATCTGAATCATGCTTGCGGGTGTAAGGGTATCTTCGTCCATAGTCAAAATCACCTGTTGCTATTTGTTTAGTAGTTCAGTTATATATGCCACATGCGTCGAATCTCTAGCCACCAAAATATTCCGCAAGCCCTCCGCCCTGTTATCACACTCCTGTTGCTGCTGGCATTCATGCTCAGCACCAATCCAGGAGCGCAGGCTTACGTGTGGTGTGTTAAGCAAGAAGGCAGCAGCACCCTTGCCACCGCAGCCCACAATCCTCACAACCTCCCAGCTTCTGCATCCAAAAGCACCAGTAGCATTACCCATTGCTGCACCGGCTCCGCCTGCGAGCTTAATTGCGCTAGCTGTATCGATATCCCCTTCGAGACAGAATTCTCCACCTCATCCACATACCAACTCAAAAAAATGCCTGCGCAAGATCCAACGCCGCAGTGGCACGAACTACAGTGGTTGCATGCCAGCACCGCCACCTTAGCCCGCACCCAATTACCTGAATCACCTCCGCGTATAAGCAGTACCATCCGCGTCCAGCGCACCACCGTTCTGCTCATTTAATACCCTCCCCAGCACCACACCAACCCAGCAAACGTATCCGGAACCTTCCGGATCAAATCACCTATTCAATATTCATATCTACTGGAGATTCAACCATGTCCACCAAGGTTCTAGTTACCTATGGTGTCGCGCTTGGAATCTGCCTGAGTGTGTGTGCCCTCCCGGTGTGGAGTGCGCAAGATACTAAGGCTGAGGGGATAAATATTTCGCCCTCCACGTCCACGCCCACCCCCCTGGTATCGAGAAGCATAAGTGAAGCCGAGGCGCTTGAACTGGCCCTGCACTATAATCCGCGCCTCGATGCCTTTGCCCACGCAACCCAGGCGCGCACCCACATCGTGCGCCAAGCTGGGCGCCTTCCCAACCCAGAATTGGAGCTCGTGCTCGAAGATTTTGGCGGCAGTGGCGCATACAGCGGTAGCAGCAACGCCGAGACGAGTCTGATTGTGCATCAGCGTTTAGAACTTGGCGGCAAAGGAAAACGCCGCGTTGCGGTGGCCCAAGCCGATGCCCAGCTCACCCAGCAACAGCTAACAGCTTTTACCGCTGAATTGCGCGCCCTGGTGCGAGAGCGCTATGTAGACGTAATGGCAGCACAACAGCGTCTGGATATGGCCCAACAACAGCTGGAGCTGTGCCACACCATGCTGAATATGGTCACCGAACGTATCACTACCGGCAAAAGCGCCACCATGGAGCAGGCTGCTTTTTTAATGCAGCGAGACGAGGCGCGGCTGCGCGTACAGCAGGTGCAACATCAGCTTCGCAGCAGCCAGAACTCTCTCGCTGCCTTGTGGGGGCAATACCCGGCAGACGTTACCCTTGTTGGCGCGGCTTTGGCCACGCTTCCATCTGTTCCGAACCAAGCCGAATCAGTGGACGCCGTGGAACCTGATTGGGCGGCCGATCTGCCCCACAGCCTATCCCATAGCACAGATAGCCCGGAGCTGAGTCTGGCCCGAACCAAAGTGCAGCGCGCGACTCAAGAGTTGCGCCTGCAGCAAGCGGGGCGAATACCGGACCTGACTTTGAGCTTCGGGGCAAAACAGGATGAAGTCAGCAATGACCATGCTCTTATTGCCGGAGTCTCCATTGAAATCCCCCTGTTTGACCGCAACCAAGACGGCGTAGCTGCGGCTCGTGCGCGCAAGGGAGAAGCTGAGGCTCTGGCCCGTACGGTTATGTTGCAACAGCGCAATTTACTCCAACAGGGCTGGTACGCGTTTCAGAGTGCACGCCGTGAAGCAGAAGTGCTGCGTGCGGATTTACTCCCAGCGGCACAACAAAACTTCGAGCGCATTAAGTACGCCTATCAAGCGGGGAAATACCCCTATCAAAGGGTTCTGGACGCGCAGCAGAGCCTGTTTGTTATGCAGAATCGCTGCATAGACAGTCTCGCATCCGCACACAAAGCCCATATAGCGTTAGAGCGCCTGCTGGGCACAGAACTCCCAAAAGAATCTACAACAGACACAGCGGCAACCTACAGAGGTGAAGCATGAAAACATACATCTATTTAAGCGTACTTGGCGTGGCTGTTCTAGGCGGCGCAATATTGCTATTAAATCCCACCCTGACCACAAAAGTGCTGACAGCGCTACATGCGCCCCATGTCGAGCATGACGACGGACATGGGCACACGAAGGACGAGCATGCCGGGCATGATCACAGCGGACACAGCCATGCCAAAAACAATCCCAAAAGCAACCACGCAAGCGCGGAGGGGGATGACTCTTGTGCCACCGACATCTGCCCAGAACACCGGGTGCCAGAAGCCGAGGACGCCTTGTGTCAAGCGGAACATATCGGTGATCTCCGCCCCGGCGAAGGGTTACTGGTACGCCTTGAGTCTAAGCGCGTTGCGGCGCAGGCTGGGGTCCTAACCACCGTCCCTACACCAATGAAAATTGCGCAAAACTTGAGCGTTCCTGCGCGCCTGCTGTTCAACCGCGAGCGCACCGCCTCCATCGCCCCAGTTGCCCCCGGAACCGTGCGCCGCGTTCATGTTCGTCCCGGAACCAGGGTTAAGCGGGGCGATCTATTGGTGGAGATCTCCACTCCGGAACTCGCACCCCTTCAAGCCGGGGTTACGGGTGCCCACGCCCGTCTGAGTCAGGCGCAAACCTCCCTTGAACGTGAACAAGACCTGCTAGCCAAAGGGATCAGCTCACAGCAGGAGTATGAGCAAGCCAAAACCGCCTACGCAAGCGCCAGCAGTGAACTGGAACAATACCGCCAACAACTGCTGAACTTTGGCCTCGATGCTGCTGGCATCGCCTCCACCACCTCGGCCACCTCCGCCAATTCGGCGCCAGATACAGTAACAAACTTGGCACCTATTCGCGCACCATTTGGCGGAATCATCACCAACCTGGCCACCTCTATCGGTGAGGTGGTTACCCCAGCTTCCGTTCTCCTCACCCTTGCCGATCCTGATATTCTGTGGCTCGAACTCTCCATCCCTGCAACCCAGGCCGGAGGCATCAGCAACCACAGTCACATAAGCGTACATATTGACGGCGCAACAGAGCCGTTGCAGGCCACGCTCTTCCATGTGGATGCGGCCCTCGATGAGCAGAGCCGTACCTTGCGTGCACTGGCGCACATCCCCAACCCGGACGGACATCTGAAAGCTGGAATGTTCGCCCGCGCCGACATCGCGACCGGCCCAACTTCACCCGGGCTTGCCCTCCCCGCCGATGCGATTCAACACATCGACGGCGACAGCTATATCTTCATTCAGCAGCAGGCAGATCTGTTTGAGCTACGCCGGGTCAATACCGGTGCAATCCAAGATGGGCTCGTCGGCATCAGCGCTGGTCTCGACCCCAGCCACGACCTCGCTGTGCGCGTGGTGAGCGCGCGTGGTTTTGCCCTTAAATCGGAAGTGCTGCGTGCTCGTCTTGGCGCTTCATGCGCTGATCACTGAAGCCGTTTAATCCCGCCAGGAGGGCAAACATGCTGGAAAAACTTATCGATATTTCTCTGCGCAACCGCGTTGTGGTTGTGCTCCTCTTCCTTATCGCCTGCGGCGTTGGGCTCTGGTCGCTGCTGCACCTGCCCCTAGACGCCTTTCCGGATACCACCCCGGTGCAGGTGCAGATAGACACCACGGCTCCGGCGCTGGGGCCCGAGGAGATTGAAACCCAGATTTCACTCCCGGTTGAACTCTCTATTTCGGGGTTACCTGGTTTAGTTCACGTCCGCTCCATCTCTAAATTTGGCCTCTCGCAGGTGGTCGCGATCTTCAAAGATGAGATGGCGATCCTCGATTCGCGCCAACTGATTATGGAGCGCCTCGCTGCAGTGGAACTTCCGGACGGGATCGAACGTCCCGAGCTCGGTCCCATCTCTACCGGATTGGGGGAGGTGTTTCACTACACCATGCGCTCCACCGACCCCACCCGCGGGCTGGACGAACTGCTCACTCTGCACGACTGGGTGGTAAAACCGGAACTGCGCAAGGTCTCCGGCGTAGCGGAAGTAAACGCCTGGGGCGGGCTGAAAAAGCAGTATCACGTTATTGTTGAACCGCAGCATCTGATTAAATACGGTCTGCGCTACAGCGACGTTGCCACCGCCCTGCGGGATAACAATCTAAATGTCGGCGGCGGCCAAGTGACCACCGGCGGCCAAACCCTGCTGGTGCATGGTCTGGGGCGGGTGCACAACATCGAAGATATCGGCAACATCGGCATCTTCTCCACCCAGGGAACGCCAGTGCGCATCCAGGACGTTGCTACTATCGAAATCGGGCATGAGCTCCGCCGAGGCGCGGTTTCGGCGGATGCCAACGGAGAGGTGATTCTGGGGCTTGGGTTTATGCTCATGGGAGAAAACAGCCGCGAGGTAACCGCCGGGCTTAAACAGGCGCTGGAGCGCGTCAGTCACACCTTGCCGGAAGATATCGTATTAGAAACTGTCTACGACCGTACCGACTTGGTCAATCATGTCATCATCACGGCGCAGGAGAATCTGGGCATTGGAGCGCTGCTGGTGGTAGTGGTTTTGTTTGTTCTGCTGGGTAATATGCGCGCCGGCCTGCTGGTTGCGGCGACCATCCCCATCGCTATGCTCTTTGCTGCCTTCGGCATGGGATATCTGGGGATAGCCGCGAGCCTGCTCTCTTTGGGCGCCATCGATTTCGGCATCCTCGTGGATGGATCGGTGGTGATGACCGAAGCCAATCTGCGCCACCTGAGCACGCGTCAGCGCAAACTTCAGCGTCCCCTGACCAACGTCGAACGCCTGGACGCAATCCTCCTTTCGAGTCGGGAAGTGGTGCGCCCAGTTATCTTCGGGCTCGGAATTATTGCCTTGGTATTTATCCCGGTTCTTACCTTGGAAGGGATAGAAGGCAAGATGTTCAAGCCGATGGCGTGGACCTTTGTGTTTGCCCTCCTTGGCGCCCTGGCGGTAGCCGTATTTCTAACTCCGGTGCTGTCCTACTACTTCCTGCCCCACACGTTTAAACCCAAACAGAACCGCCTTCAAGGGTGGCTGAAAGGTGCCTATATCTCCGCCCTGCAGGGCGTTTTGCGCCATCGACGCATCTTTCTGCTCCTAGTGGGCATAG
The DNA here is from genome assembly GCA_028685815.1 of Desulfuromonas sp. GTDB lineage: Bacteria > Desulfobacterota > Desulfuromonadia > Desulfuromonadales > Desulfuromonadaceae > JAIVHC01. The sequence continues at coordinate 29,312 of JAQUDG010000005.1, read as the reverse complement.
CTCTGGTTGGGACGGTGTTTATGGGGAATCGTCTGGGGGGAGAATTTCTTCCCCGCCTCTCCGAAGGTTCCGTCGTCGTCAGTGTGGTGCGCTTGGCCGGGGTTTCGGTGGATGAGTCAGTGGCATATAACACCCACATGGAACAACTGCTGCTGCATGAATTCCCGGATGAAATCCGCCATGCGTGGAGCCGCATCGGCAGTGCTGAGATTGCCACCGACCCCATGGGGGTTGAATTAACCGACATCTTCATAACCCTCCATCCACGCAAGCAGTGGCGTAAAGCCAGCGATCAGGCAGATCTGAGTGCAAAGATTGAGGCCGCCGTACATGGACTTCCGGGGATCCGCACGGTGCTTTCTCAACCCATAGAATTGAGGGTCAACGAAATGCTGTCCGGGATTCGCGGTGACGTGGGGGTAAAGATCTTCGGTCCTGATTTCGACCAGTTGGTGGAATTGGGGGAACAGGTAGAACACCTGCTGGCCGATATTCCTGGTACGGCGGAAGCCGCCATGGAACAGATAACTGGCCAACCCACCCTGCAGATCGAAGTAAACCGGGAAGCGCTGGCGCGCCATGGAGTGAGCGCTAGAGAGGTGCTGGAGATAGTTGCAGCGGTGGGAACTCCGCAGGTAGGCAAGGTGTACGAGGGGGAACGCTCCTTCCCGCTGGTGCTGCGCCTACCGGATGCCCAGCGCAACGATCCGGCGGTGCTGGCCGCGACCCTGATTCCGACCGCGAGCGGCGCTCTGATCCCCCTGCAGGATCTGGCAGCCATCCACATCCTTGAGCGTCCCTCGACCATTAACCGTGAATGGGGACAACGCCTGGTGAAGGTTGATGTCAGCATCGGCGCGCGCGATATCGCTTCCTATGTGGCCGAAGCCAGAGCGAAGATTGACGCAGGGGTGAAACTGCCCAGTGGCTACAGGATTGAATGGGGGGGTCAGTTTGAAAACCTTGAAGCCGCTCAGAAGCGCCTGAGCATTGTGGTTCCTCTGGTGTTGCTGCTGATCTTCGTACTTTTATACTTAAGCCTTAAACGTCTGCGTGATGTAGCTATAATCTACACCGGCATCCCGTTAGCGGCTATCGGCGGCGTAATAGCCTTGAGCATGCGCTCAATCCCCTTCAGTGTCAGTGCCGCCATCGGCTTTATCGCCCTGTCCGGCATCGCCGTTCTTAACGGCCAGATTCTGGTCGGCACCATCCACACCCTACGCCAGCAGGGCACCCCCCTGCTTGAAGCGGTAGTCTCCGGCGCACGCCTACGCCTCATCCCAGTGCTCGCTACCGCCATAACCGACGCGGTCGGCTTTCTCCCCATGGCTTTGTCCACCGGGATTGGCGCCGAAGTGCAACGCCCCCTGGCCACGGTGGTAGTAGGTGGGGTGCTCACCTCAACCTTGCTTACCCTGTTTGTGCTGCCGGTACTCTACTTGTACGCAGAGAAAGCAGGCTCCGCCAGGGACGTAAAGAAGCGACATCCGCATGGTGGCGCAAATGCTGAACCCGCTCCCTGAGTTTAATCCCTACGTTTAACATCAACCCTGTACGTAACCGGCTGTTACAAAACAACTGGTTACGTACAGGAGATTAAAAACGCCGGTCTGCCAGAATCAGAAGCGCACCAAAAATCACACTGCCTCCGGCAAAGAGCAAAGGCAGGGTGAAACCTGCGTACATATCAGCCAGCGCTCCGGCGACAACCGGCCCTATCACCTGACCAACCCCGAAACACGCGGTCAAAAATGCGGCCGCGCGTCCAGCGGCATGCTCCAGCCTGCGCTTTCCTTCCGTCAAAGTCAGCGCCACGATCCCCATAAAGGTGCCGCCGAAGGTAACCGCAGCAAACAACACCGTAACCAAAGAATCTGCGCTGGTGCTCACCAGAATGCCTGTCGCTTGCAGAAAATACGCCAGCACCAGAGTTTTTTTATACCCCAACCGGTGTGCCAGCCACGGCCAGAACAAGGTTGAAGGGATCGCAGCCAACCCTACGGCAACCCAACTATACGCGGCAACTCTGGTCAATTGAGGAATTTGCGCTACAATGGCGACCATAAAGGTGGCGCTGACGATGTAGCCGAGCCCTTCGAAGAAATACGCCACCCCCAACAGCCACACCGCTCTCAAGCTAGATGCAACTGGCGCAGCAGAGGTAGCCGTGCTTATATTGGGGACATGGGAGGTTTTGTGCCCAAGCGACGCTCCAATCAGGGCGAGGATAACCGCCACTATGCCCATCCCGATCCAAGCGCCGTCCCAACCCCAGAGTCTGTCCAGTTGTGGTACCAGCAGGCCACTGAGGGCGATACCGGTACCAACCCCGCCATACAGGGCCCCAAACCAGTGCCCATATCCAAGGCGCATCAGTCTCTCACCAACCTCGGCGGAAATAAGGACAAATAGAATCGCACTTGCTACTCCACCCCAGAAACGCGAGAGTTCCCAGCCCAGCTCGGCCTGGGTCATCCCCATCAGGAGCGTAGTGGCAAGGCTCAGCAACAGGGCCGCAGGCGCCAGGATCCGCAGCAGGAGGAGGCGTGGTGCTACGGTGCATACAATGGCACCAGCGAGATAGCCAAGATAGTTCAGCCCCGCCAGACCTCCAGCCACCGCATGGCTCATGCCCAGATCTCGCTGCATCAACGGCAATATGGGGGTAAACGCAAAGCGCCCGATTCCCATCACTACCGCCAGACCCAGCATACCGCCGAGCAGGACCCTTAACGCCACCCGTTCGGGATGGGGAGGGGTGATAGTTGTTTTAGTAGCATCCATACTCATCTCGCCTTCGTCACTTGTAGGTTATCCGCAAATCACCCCCCTGCTCACTGCGCTCGCCTTCCCCCCCTATTTTATAGGGGGGATTGAGAGGGGTTGTGCCGGTGGTGGTAGGCACGGTACACCGCGCCCCTACGGCGGGAGGTGTGAACGGTGATGCGCCACAAATCACCCCCCTGCTCGCTGCGCTCGCCTTCCCCCCTATTTTATAGGGGGGATTGAGGGGGGTTGTGCCGCTGGACGTAGGCACGGTACGCCGCGCCCCTACGGCCGCACCCGATACAACTTGTGCTCTTGTTATTTTATTAGTGGAAATTCGCGCCCAAATAGGTTGAGATAGGCACATGACTTACTCCATCTTTTATTTCACCGCTTGTTTCGAAGTTTGGCTCAACTGTTACGCCTTTGTCCGCAGCGCCGGGGTGACGCCATGAAGTTATTCCAGCGCCTATGGCCGTGGTTGCGTCCATATCGGCGCAACCTTGCCCTCGGCTTTCTCCTGGTTGTAGTCACCAACGCGCTTATCCTCATGATTCCGCAGTTGCTGCGCTTGGGAATAGACGCCATTGAACAACGTCAGAGGCAAGATGTACAGTTTTATGCCGCGATAATCATGCTGGTCACCCTCCTTGGCGGAGGTCTCCGCATTCTCTCACGCCTGTACTTCTTCCACACAGGACGGCGGGTCGAAGTGAATTTGCGCCGCGCCATGTTTGAACGTCTGCTGTATCAGCCCGGTCCGTTCTTCAACGATCACCGCATCGGCGATCTGGTGTCGCGCTTCACCAACGACCTCACTAATGTACGCATGGTGGTGGGTTTCGGGCTTGTTTCGCTGGTTAATGCTGCGGTGATCTACACCATCTCCATCAGCATGATGCTGTGGATGTCACCATCGCTGACTGTTGCTGCGCTGCTGCCGTTTCCGCTGCTGCTTTTTGCCGTCAAAAAAATAAGCCGCCGCCTGCTACACTATTCCACCCAAGTGCAGGAGCGTCTCGGCGATATCAGCGATATGGTGGAAGAATCGATCCGTGGTCAGCTCAGTTTACGCAGTAGTGGCTTTCAGGATGTGCGCTGCGACCAGTTTGATGGGCTCAACCAGCACTACCTCAGCGCCTCTGTAAGTATGGCAAAGATGCGTGCCTTGATCGGACCGATCATGGGGATAGCCACCCCCATGGGAATTCTGCTGGTACTGTATTTCGGTGGACGCCAGGTTATTGACGGCACCCTCCGTCTTGGTGACTTGGTGGCTTTCAACGCCTATCTGGTGCAACTGACCATGCCCACCATGCTACTAGGTTGGATCTTAACCTTGGTACAACGCGCCGCAGTGGGGATGGATCGCATTAGCCTGCTCCTCAATCTGAGTGCACCCAAGCCGCTGCTTAAAGCCCCGCCGGAGGCTTCCCGCGCCCCAGGCATCCAGCTTAAGAACGCCAGCTTCGGCTTTAACGCCGCCAAACCGGTGCTGCATCAGTTGAATCTGGAGATTCCGGCCGGCTCCATGCTCGGCATCACCGGCGGCGTCGCCAGTGGTAAAAGTTCGCTCCTTCATCTCCTGACTGGGCGCTATCCCATCGCCGCCGGACAGGTGTTTATCGATGGCGAGGACCTTAGCACCATCGACCCACAGCGCCATTGTCAACGCCTGTCTGCCGTACTCCAGGAGGGCAAGCTCTTCAGCGGAACCCTGGCGGATAACTTTCGCTTTGCCGCCCCCAACCTTGCACCAGAAGCGTTGCACGAGATCATCCGCCTTGTTGCGCTGCAGGAAGAGGTTGAAACTTTTCGCAACGGCCTCGACACCCGTATCGGCGAAGGGGGACTAACCCTCTCCGGCGGACAACGCCAGCGGGTCGGGGTTGCCCGCGCTCTGGCCCGTCCGCGCGGACTCTGGTTGCTGGATGATCCCTTCAGCCATCTGGACTCCGCAACCACACGCAAGGTATGGGATGCGCTACAGCAGCAGCTGCGCCACCAAACCGTGCTGTTTGCCTCCAGCCGGGTCTCCATGCTGCAGGGTGCGGATAAAATTATAGTGTTAGATAATGGGGAAATTATTGAACAAGGTAATCATTCCGAACTCATGCAGCTAAATGGGGAATATGCTCGTCTAGTAAAGCGCGAGCAGCTTCACCGCGAAATGGAGGGGTTATGAAATCATCTGCTAGCGATGAAATCCGCGGCCGCCATTTCGACGGACAGATCCTGAAGCGCTTTCTCCCCTTCATTCGCCCCTATCGTAAACTGGCGTTGACCGGACTTGGGCTCCTACCATTTATCTCAGTGGTGGGGGTTATCCCACCACTGCTTATAAAAACCGCAATTGACACCTGCATCATCCCCGGTAACCTGGCAGGACTACTGCCCATCGCAGCGATTCTACTGGCGGTGTTGTGCACCGAGGCAGTGCTGACCTTTGGCCAGGCATGGTGCGTCCAGATCGTAGGGCAATACATCATGGCCGACCTGCGCCGCGTCGGCTTTGCCAAACTCATGCGCCTGCCGCGCTCCTGGTACGACTGGCAGCCATCAGGCCGCATCCTCACCCGTCTGACCTCCGATATTGAACACGTCGGCGACCTGTTCGGCTCTGGGATTGTCTCCGCCATCGGCGACATTGCTACCATCGTGCTGATCTTCGTCATCATGCTTTCCATCAACGTTCCCCTGTCGCTGGTGGCCTTTTCAGTTGTCCCTTTTATGCTGCTCCTGATTTTGCTGCTGCGCAAACCCATGCGCAGGGTAATGCGGCAGCTGCGGGCACGCCAGGCCAGTCTTAATGCGTTTATTTCCGAGCGCACCAGCGGCATTGCCGAGGTGCAGATATTCAGTCAGGAACAACGCAGCAGTATCGAGTTTGACAAGCTGCAGGATGAATACCGCCGCAGCGCCCTGAGTTGGGTCAGCCTGGAAGCGGTATTTTACGCCAGCGTACATATTTTTGGGAGTCTGGCCGTGGCGGCTATTTTGTGGAAGGGTGGAGGAGAGGTGATCCAGCAGAGCGTGACCTTTGGCACCTTGGTGGCGTTTATCGAATATTCGCGTAAATTCTTCATGCCCTTAACCGATCTGGCCTCCAAGTTTTCGGTCCTGCAGACCAGCAATGCGTCGCTGGAACGGATCTTCGACATCCTTGATCAAGAAGATGAACCTCAAGAGGGACGTCAGGAGGTGCCCGGCAACGGCGGGGTGGAATTCGACAATGTCACCTTTGCCTACCTTCCAGGTGAAGATATTCTGAAACAGGTCAGTTTCAACCTTGAACCTGGCAAACGCACCGCCTTGGTGGGTGAAACCGGCAGCGGCAAGAGCACCCTGACTCAACTGCTCCTAGGTTTTTATCCGGCCGATCAGGGGCAAGTGCGTATCAATGGGGTGGATGTCACCACCATCGAAAAAGCGGCACTGCGCCGCATGGTTGGCTGGGTCTCGCAGGAGCCGTTCCTGTTTTCCGGCTCGGTGCGCGCCAACCTCGACCCGCACGATACGCTGAACGACGCAGAATTGCTCCACGCCATCGACGCCACCGGAGCCAAGAAGGTAGTCGAACGCCTGGGTGGTCTCGAAGGGCGTCTGGTGGAACACGGCAAGAATCTCTCCAGCGGTGAGCGCCAGCTGTTATGTCTAACCCGGGCGCAGATCCTCAATCCACCTATCATGGTGCTGGACGAAGCCACCAGCCACCTCGATGGTGACAGCGAGGAATTGATCTACGCCGGAATGCGCACCCTGGCTGGCGGGCGCACCACCCTGATGATTGTGCATCACCTGCGCCTGGCTGCCGAAGCAGACCACATCGTGGTACTCCACCACGGACGCGTCTGCGAACAGGGCAGCCATCAGCAACTGCTCGCAGCTGATGGACGCTACGCCCACCTATGGAGTATTCAGCAACTGGAGGCGCAGAGTAAGCGTAAGGGAAATCCATGAATTGGCCTTACATCTTAGAAGGTGTCATTCCTGGTTCGGTTCAAAAACAAAAGCGTTAGGGGCGACCCGCGGTCGCCCATGTTCGCACACCCACCATTCGTGGCCGGTTTTACCTGCATACCCTGCACACATCGCCCACAAGAACGTGGCACACGTTGCCACTTCCCACGCTAGATTGATACTACGAGGAATGGCGCAACACAGAAAGCTCTACCCTACTTCAAGCAAAACCCAACCACCCCTAGCCCCTCCTTTGGAAGGCGGGGAACATACGCTAACCAGGAGAAAATAAATGCAGCGCAGAATCAATATTACCGGGTTTATCTATGCATCCCTGTTGCTGGCATCGCTATGCATCTCTACCTGCATTACAGGATGCAGCAGTAGCAGCAGTCATAGCGACCCGGAACGGGACAGGGTAAAAATCCTGCACATGAACGATGTTCACTCCCATCTGGATGCAACTGAACTTGACTTGCTTCTTGGTGGTGAAATAACTCGCTGCGAAGTGGGGGGGATGGCGCGAGCTGCAGCCTTGATCGCTGAGCGCAGGGCAGCAACCCCCAATCATCTGGTGCTCCACGCTGGGGATGCGGTCCAAGGCACCATGTACTGCACCCTGTTCGATGGCGCTGCGGAGGCGGAAGTTATGAACGCTATGGAATTCGACGCCATGGCTATCGGCAACCATGAGTTTGATAACGGTGACCTCTGGCTCGCGGACTTTCTTGCCCGTTTGGATACCCCTATCCTGAGCGCTAATGTCAGCGTCCCCGCACATAATCCCCTAGCCGGGCGGTATAAGCCCTATGTCGTTCAGAAGGTCGGTGGCTACGATATCGGCATCATCGGACTCACCATCGCCGGCAAAACCCGCGCCTCCTCCTCCCCCAGCTCCGAGGTACACTTTGAAGATGAAGTTATTGCGGTGCGAGGGGCAGCGGAAGAACTCCTGGCTGCTGGAGTAGGCAGGATTATTCTCCTGAGTCACTACGGCTACCCGCATGTACTCTCTTTGGCTCGGCAAGTACCCGGCGTCGATGTAATTGTAGATGGCGACTCCCACAGCCTCCTCGGAGATTTTGCCCCTTATGGATTGGAGAGCAGCGCCCCCTATCCCATCATGGAGACCAATAGCTCAGGGGAGCCTGTTTGCATTGTTCAGGCGTGGGAGAATTCCAAAGTAGTCGGTGAATTGAACGTCATATTTACGGGCGACAGCGTAGCCGAATGTAGTGGCACCCCCCATCTGCTATTGGGGCATCAATTCAGCCGCATGGGTGAAGAAGGCAAGCAAGAGATGCTGACAGCCTCACAGCTCGGTAGCGTATATGCTGAAATCGAAGCAGCTCCGCAACTGACCTTGGGTGAAGCAGATCCGCAGGTAGCGCAGATCATCGGCTTCTACGCCGAGCAGCTAGAAGATATGGCCATGCAGGTGATCGGTTACGCCCCGGAAACCCTGCCTCATGTCCGCGTCCCGGACCCGCACCACATCAACCCCAAGCTGGCGCTTGGCAGCACCCTCGCACCGTTTGCAGCACGAGCCTTCTACGCCCGCATCCCCGATGCGGATATTGGTCTCATCAACGCCGGAGCTATCCGGACGGATCTGCAAGCAGGCGACGTCCGTTTCGAAAGTGTGTATACGGTAATGCCGTTTACCGGCACCCTATTCACTCTGGAAATCAGCGGCGCCGAAATAAAGCAGACCCTAGAGGATACCCTTGAAAACATCGCCAGCGGCGGTTCGAGCGGCAGCTTCCCCTATGCGTACGCCATACGCTATTCAGTGGACGCCACCAGAGCCTTCGGAGAGCGGATAACCGAACTCGAGTTTCGTCCCCGCAACGCGGAAGGGTTTATTCCTCTTGAAGATGACCGCCTCTACACCCTAGTTACCAACAGCTTCATTGCCGCCGGCAAGGATGGTTATGCCACCGTGGCGGACATAAAACAGCAACGCGGGGCTACCGATACCTTCATCGATGTAAACCAAGCGTTAATCGAGCATATTCAAGCCCTGACCCTAGAAAATATGAACGTAACCGCTTTAAGTATTGAAGATCACTGCATTAAGGAATATCTTTCTACCCCTGACCCAACCGACAACCTATAAAACAGCGATACCTACGCAAACCCAGGGAGAACACCATGAAAATCACCAGAATATTCCGCTATTTATCGCTGTTCGTCCTACCTCTCGCTTTTCTGTGCGGTTGCGAAAAACAAAAAACCATCACCTCTCTTGAAGATCTGCGCACGGCGGTATTTGCCGTTCCCGGTGGTACCATGGCCGACCAATTAGTGCTCTCAAGGCTCCCAGACGCGAAGTTTATCTATTTCAACAGCGTACTGGACGCCGCTATGGCGGTCAAAGCAGGTAAAGCCGACGCAGTGGCCTACGATGAACCCATTCTGCGCAACATCGCTGCAAAAAGTGGCGGGCTGCAGATTCTAGAGGAGATGGTCACCACCGACACCTACGGAGTTGCCGCCAACCGGAATAACCCTGCCCTGAAGCAGGCTATCGATACAGTGATTGAGCAGCTGCGCAATAATGGGGTCTACGCCGACATGCACGCACGCTGGTTCCCCACAGCAGGCGCACCGGCACCAATGCCAACGATTGAACTGAAGGCTGACCATGGCGTTCTGCGCCTTGGCACCGCCGCAGTCACCGAACCTTTTTCTTTTGTCGTTCAGGGACATGAAATTGTGGGCTTCGACATTGAACTGGCTCGACGGGTGGCGCAACATCTCGGCAAGGATTTGGAAGTGGTAAACCTAGAGTTCGGCTCGTTGATACCGGCGCTTATGGCCGGTAAGGTGGATATGATCGCCGCCTGCATCACCATCTCCGAAGAACGCGCCCGCAAGGTCCTGTTCTCCACCCCCTACTACACCGGCGGGATCGCTGCTATGGTGAGAAAGTAAACAATGGCATCCCTTTCAGACCGCTGCTTAAGCGCCTGAAAGGGAAACCCTGCCCCGCACGCAACCGCATCAATTCAGATCCAGCCACAGCGTAAGCATATTGCGCTCAGTGCTGCGCCCAACGCTACACTCATACCTCACCTCACGCGCCAAATTGCGAATCAAGATAGCCCCGAGATTATCCTCAAGATCCTCTGCCTCCAAAGGATTGCCCGGCGGCCCGACACTCGCAAAACACAGCTCTAGAGCAGCATCCTTCTCATGGTGCGCAACACTGAATTGTACGTCAAAGGGTTCAACACCTAACTTCAGCAGCTCCAGGGTCTCTTCGGTTAGCAACTGCACGCGGTTGACAACTCCGGAGGGGAGCAAATGCTTCTGACAGAATTGTTCCAACTGGCCAAAAATGGCGTACAGATCAAAATTCCGGCTGGTGAGGTTCAGCTCTAGACGGCGGATCTGCTGAATAAAATCGCGGGTGCGCTGGTTTTGTGGATTGGCGAAGATCTGCTCAGGTGGCCCCTGCTCGTAGATAATCCCCTCATCTAAATAGAACACCCGGGTTGAAACCTGACGCGCAAACTCCATCTCGTGGGTCACGATGGCCATGGTCATCCCCCCCTGCGCCAGACGCCGAATAACCGCCAACACCTCACTCACCATGGTGGGATCAAGGGCGGATGTGGGCTCATCAAACAGGATAATATCCGGCTCCATCGACAAGCAACGCGCTATAGCTACACGTTGCTGCTGCCCGCCAGAGAGTTCCGCTGGAAAACTGTGACTCTTCTCCGCCAACCCCACCATACTCAGCAGTTCCATGGCTTTAGCTGTTGCGGTCGCAGGCTTATGCCCCAGCAAATGGATCGGCCCCAGGGTGAGGTTGCCGAGCACATCCAGATGGGGAAAGAGGTTGAAGGACTGAAACACCATCCCCATCCGTTGCCGCAGACGTGGCACATTCGCACCGGGAGCAGTGATCTCTTGGCCATCAATCAGGATACTGCCGGCGCTGGGCTGTTCCAACAGATTCAGACACCGCAGCAGCGTACTTTTCCCGGTTCCCGATGAACCTATGATGGAGACAACTTCCCCTTTCTTGATTTCCGCATTGATGGAATGTAAAACCTCGACGCTGCCGAAACGTTTGGCCAAATTACGGATACTGATCATAGCGGTAACCCCTCGGCACCTTGGCTTCGGCGCGGCGCAGTACGGCGCTCAACATAATCGAGGGCCAGACCGAGAAACCAGATGATGGCGAAATAAAACACTGTCACCAGCATCAGAGGGAAAAAAGCCTCAAAGGTACGGCTACGGATGATGTCCCCGGCGCGAGTGAGATCCTGCACTCCGATATAACCCACGATAGATGTAGTTTTTACCATGGTCATAAACTCCCCACGATACACAGGGAGGATACGCCGCAGCGCCTGAGGCAAAACAATGTAGTAAAAAGTTTTGAACCGGGTAAAACCCAGAGCGAGCCCAGCTTCGATCTGACCATCAGCTACACCCTCGATACCGGTGCGAAACATCTCCGCTACATAGGCCGAAAAATTAATCCCAAAAGCTATAATCGCTACCGTCACTGGGGCGATTCTTGCAGAGGCAAAAACTACGTAAAATGTAAGCATCAACAGCAACAGCACGGGCATCCCGCGAATCAAAAAAATGTAGCTCCGCGCCAGCGTTTGGAGCACGGGACGCTTCGACATCCGCATTGCACATACCAGCCCCCCAAGGGCAGAGCCGCCCACCGTTGCTCCAGCGGAGATAAACAGGGTGGCTTTGAGCCCTTCCAGAATCAGGCGCCAGCGTCCTTCAGCTATAATATTCGCCATAAAACTCTGCCGCAGTTTCTCGAACAGACTCGCCTCTACCAGTGCAGTGCCTAAGTCGCTCTCGCCCAGAGCCCACAGCCCAGCTGGCACCAATGCCAGGAAAAGCAGGCTCACCCATAAAAATTTTCGCCCTGCTGTGTTGCTCTGTCCTCGGTATCGCGCCATCGTTGTTGCTCCACACTGTTTCAATATTGATATCCAGCAAAATCCGTTCTGAAAGAATCCGCCTGCCTACTTGCACACTCCGATTCGTCGACCGCTCATATGGTTGGTCACCGTCATCCCTTCGGGCAGAGACATTTTCACGGTTCCTTCGAAACGGTCGCCATGATAGGTGATTTGTCCGTCCCCCTGAATCTTGCCCTCCTCTCCAACGCAAACCATACTCCAGGTTACGGTATTGCCCTTGATCTGATGGTTGGTCACTTTGCATTCACTATTTGGCTGCTCGCTCGGCGGAATGAGATCCTCTTGGGTGATACACTGTGTCATGGTCACAGGCGGGATAGCCACCGGAATCCCTGGGATTTCCACCCGGGTGGTGATCTCCCACAGCCCCTCCTGCATATCCACAGGAGTTGCACCTACGCCTTGACTCACTCCCATAACCAGCAACCCCACCACCAATAAAAAATTTCTCCACATATCCTGACTCCTTGAGGTAAATAGGATGCTACCGCGTCGGTCATTGACGCCATAAAATAACCTTAAAATATCCTTTTCGCCGCGTCAATAAACTGCTGAAGCCACAAACCAAAAAAGGCGACCGTTGGGTCGCCTTTTTTGGCTAAACTGCTATCTTTTTACTCTCTTCTACCCCAGGGTAGGTACCACCTGAGCTATCTTGCCAAAAATACCACTCTGCTGCTTGAGGCTTGCATCCTTGGCAGCTTCAAGCGCAAGGGTAAGTTCGGTTATATCTTCATCTGTTTCAAGCTCCAAGGCGTGATAGAAGATTCCGGCGCTTCTTGCTTTGCGCAAAAAGGTAACAGAGTCGGTATCTGCGAGCAGGATGATCTTCACCCTTTTATTTACCTGCTTGAACAGACTGATTAACTCCAAGGTATCGCTGCCGCCGAATTCATCCCCTAAGATCATCACTGGAACTTTGTGCGCGCGCAGGGCGTGTACGGCCTGGGTGGTATCGGTTACGATGTCGCTGTTACACCCGGCAGAATTAACAATGCGCTGCAGGGTGGCGCTATCGGTGTGGTTGTGAGCTATGATGGTGGTGACCATGGCGGTTCCTCCTGTGTTTCCTGCAGCATTAAAGGGTTATTTCTTGACGCTTACTGTTGCCTGTTGGGTTTCTGTGGCGCTGCTGGTGCTCTTTACCACCCCAAGGATAACCAACAGGGCAGGCAAAAGCTGCGCTACAACGATCAGGGCGCAGAAGCCGAGGAACGTCCATACCAGAATGCCGCTATGGTCGGCGCGTCCGGCGGTACTGGCCGCAAAACTGGTGCCGGTTAAAAGAAGCAGAGTAGCAATGGTTGCGCTTATCTGTTTAAACATGGCTTATATCCTTTATTTTGATTATGCGTTGGTGTTTGTTTAGTCTTTAAATCGGCTCGGAGCCGTTTATGCGCCTCCGAGCCATGTGTTATTAAGTTTTTAGGCTTTGTCAGCAACTTCGTCCTTGCTGCTTGCAACTCCCTTTACGATGCCAAGCATCATCAGGGTTGCAGGTACCAGCTGCGCTACTACGATCAAGGCGCAGAAGCCGAGGAATGCCCAGACCAGGATGCCGCTGTGGTCAGCGCGCCCGGCACTTGAGGCCATGGCGGGTACTGCAGCGCTGAAGGTGAAGAGGGTAGCCAGTACGATTTTAGTGAGTGTTTTCATGGTTGTTCTCCTTGTTAAGAGTTTGTGTGTGTATGTATACGATTTGTTATATCTGTGTATTTATTTTCAGTGTTCAGGCACGTCTTCGCCACCTTTGAGTCCCTTGCCGATCCCGACCAAGAGCAGGAGTGCGGGTACGAGCTGGCTGACTACTAACAAGCCGCAGAGTCCTAAGAAAGCCCAGGCCAGGATACCTGAGTTTGAAACCTGGGCTGTGGCGGCGTATACCGGGGAAGCGGTAAGGATGGCTGCGGTAGTAGTGATGATGGTCTTTTTCATGATGTCCTCCTGTTTTATGTTGCTGCCCTTTGGTGCGGGCGTTTTGTGTTTGGGGTTGTGGTGTTCCGTCTTTCTTACTCTTCGATCTTTCTTGCCTTTATAACACTGCTACTTACGTGCCAAGTTTCATAAATACATTTATGCCTAAACCTATTTACTGCGTAACACGTTGATAACACACTTAATATTTCAATTTTTTGACGTCTAATATCTTTTAAGGGTTAAATCTCAGTTCGATCCTGCCGCACAAAACGCGAGAAACGTATATTTAAATTATACACTTAAGCGCCGCTATATTGATGATTCAGAGGGACTACCATCAGCCTAACTAATTGATATTATATAGATTACTATCAATCAAGCCCCCATGTATATGCAAAACATACGTCACAATATATTCGTCATATGATGTATACAGAAGATATTTAATGGATGGAACAGGCGCTGACACCCCCCTTTTGTGCTATTCTCACGCGCTCTTGCATGTCAAACATGCAGCAACGCCTGTGTAACCGCATCCTTACCCCTAAAAAACAGAGAGAGAGAATTCAAGATGAGCGATCTGCCGAGTTGCCCTAAGTGTAATGGTGAATATAGCTATCAGGATCGGGAAATGTTGGTGTGCCCGGAATGTGGGCATGAATGGAGCGCCACTCAGGCGCAAGAAGAAGCGGACGGTCTCAGCGTCAGAGATGCGAACGGCAATCTGCTCCAGGACGGCGACAGCATCAGCGTAATTAAGGACCTGAAGATAAAAGGATCGTCCGCAGTGGTAAAGGTAGGGACAAAAGTAAAAAACATCCGCTTGATTGAGGGAGATCACGACATCGACTGCAAAATCGACGGCATCGGCGCCATGAAACTCAAGTCTGAATTTGTAAAGAAGCTTTAGTCACCAAATTCAGCAGACGTCAGGAAAGGGCGAAAAAATGGCTGATAAGGTTACAATCTTACAACCTTGACGTAATTATCTCTGTCGGCTACCGGGTGAAGTCACAGCGCGCCACCCAATTTCTCCAATGGGCAACCCTATTGCTGCAGATACGCAGTGCTCGTCATATCCAACTCGGACGTCCCCTCTTCCAACTGAAGTACAGGCCTGTGCTCAGGGGTGGAAGCGATAACCCGCCCCCGCCGGATCACATACAGGCGCGGCGGGCGCAAACGCAGGGCATCAATGGTGCTGCGCGCCTGCAGTAGAACCATATCGGCATTACACCCAACCTCCAAACCGTAACCCTGCAGCCCCATCACCCTCGCACCTCGGGTGGTAACCATGCTAAAACTCTCTTCCATCTGCTCCATCGAGGTCATCTGGGTGGCATGCAACCCCATGTGGGCTACATCGAGCATGTCGTGCGAACCGAGGCTGTACCATGGGTCCATGACACAATCATGCCCGTAAGCCACATTGATCCCCGCTGCGAGCAACTCCGGTACCCGCGTCAGCCCACGCCGCTTCGGATATGTATCCTGCCGCCCCTGCAAGGTCAAATTGATTAAAGGGTTGGCGATCACGTGCAGCTGCGCCTCGGCCATCAGCGGCAGCAGCTTGGTGACATAATAGTTATCCATGGAATGCATCGAAGTAAGATGGGAGCCCGTTACCCGCCCCTGCAATCCTAGCCGACAGGTTTCCGCCGCCAGGGTTTCCACATGGCGCGACATGGGATCATCGGACTCGTCGCAGTGCACATCCAGCGCCAAACCACGCTGCGCCGCAATCTCACCCAGGGCGCGGATGCTCGCGGCACCTTCGTCCATGGTGCGTTCGAAATGGGGAATCCCCCCCACGACATCCACCCCCATATCCAAGGCGCGTTCCAGATTAACCCGCGCCTCAGGGCAACGCAGATAGCCGTCTTGGGGAAACGCCACCAGCTGGATATCCAAATATGGCGCCATACGCCGCCGCACTTCCAGCAAGGCCCGCACCGCTTCAAGGCGTGGATCGCACACATCTACGTGGGTGCGGATATGCAACACCCCCTGCACCAAAGCTTGGCGACACACCGCAAGCGCCCGTTCTACCATGGCCGCAAAGGTGAGCTTCGGCTTCAACTCGTTCCACAGCGCAATCCCCTCCAGCAGGGTGCCGCTGCGGTTCAGACGCGGCTGCCCCAAACTCATGGCCGCATCCATGTGGAAGTGCGGGTCGACAAACGATGGAGAAAGTAAATAGCCCTTGGCATCTATTACATCTATCACCTTCCCCGCCGCTTGCTCTATACCCTGCGCAACCGTGCGGATCACTCCATCCGTCACCCCAACCGCCATGTTAGTGCGCCCATCGGGCAAGGTCGCATTTTTAAGAATAAGATCGTACATAGATCTCCACATAAGTCAGGGAAGCATAAAAGTTGGCTTGCTAAAATCAGCTCCGCTGCCGCAGAACGCCAGCACCAAAGGGATACTAGCAAGTTACTTAGGCAGCAACAATATAGATTCGTATCCTTAAGACCCATGGCTGGGTTTAACCCCTCCCGCCTTACACTTCGCCCCAAAGCTTTTTAAGGGTCTTGGTCAGAATGACACTATCAACCCCCATGCCGATATAACCAGTCTGGCCGTAGGTGTCGTAGAGCTCAATCTGGTCGACAAGTATGCGAATTTCAGCTTCCCGCGCACGAAAAGGGGCCGGATCGTCGAGAATGGCGAAAACCTTGGCAGCGAGGAAATCGGGCAGCTCCTGATCACGCTGCGCCGCTAGGGTCGTGCTCTTGAGTTCGGCAAAAATATCCATCCCTATGCTCCTTTCGACCCCTTCTGCGCCTCATTCAACCAGCGCAGCGTCCGTTTAATATCTTCGTGGTCGTAAGCCCATTTACAGCATCCAGCTTCAGCGTAGACATCGTACTCAAGCACCTGCGCCAGCAACATTTCTACCTGATATTCCTTCTCTGCATATTGCTGCGGATTGCGTGCCACCTCCAGCACCGGATCGGCCAACCATTGAGGTAATTCGCCGTGGATATACTGCTCCAAGGTTGCTTCTTCCAACTCTTTAAATAGTGTATTCATATGTACTCCTTTCACGCTTGACGCAGTTGTTGAAGAATATCGATTACCCGCTCCCAATCCACCGCTGGGGTCAGATGACACCAGGACAGGCGCAGGGAACTTTCCGCCTGCTCGAAGGATACGCCCATCGCCGCCAACACATGGCTAGGGGTGCGGGTGTGAGACGTGCAGGCGGACGTACTTGAGATGGCAATCACCTCTTTCAAGGCGTGGATCGCCTGATCGGAAGGAATACCGGGAATCGAAACGTTAATCACATGGGGCAAACAATGGGCCTCGGCTCCGTTCTGAATCGCACCAAGGCGCGCCAGCGCCGCCAGCACCTGCACCCGGAAAGCTCGGCAGCGCTCCTGACGCTGTGCGTGCTCACGGAGGGCGAGCTTCGCCGCGTCGCCGAGGCCGACAATGAGGGGAACCGGCAACGTCCCCGGGCGCAACCCCTGCTCTTGCCCCCCACCGAACATCAGAGGCTGCAACGGTGGCAGGTTGGCAGCACGCTTGCGGGCGATGAGCGCCCCCACCCCCTTGGGAGCGTAGATCTTATGCCCGCTGATACTCAAGAGGTCGATGCGCTTCTGGCGTAGCTGTTCGAGCTCCTTGCCGAAACCTTGGGCGGCGTCCACATGCCACCAGGCCGGGTGCTGTGCCAGAACGTTGGCAACCTCGGCGAGGGGCTGCACGCTGCCGGTTTCATTATTTACCTGCATGGTCGAAACCAGCGCCGTATCGGGGCGCAACGCCGCCGCCAACTGGTGCGGATCAAAGCGCCCATCCGCCCCTGCGGGGAGGATCTCCACCTCAAACCCTAGGCGCTCTAAAGCTTCAAAGGGTTCCAGCACCGCCTTGTGCTCAATAGCGGTGGTGATAACATGGCGCTTACCTTCCGCCAACGCGGATTGCGCCAGGCCGAGGATGGCCAGATTATTAGCCTCGGTGGCACCACTGGTGAAGATCACCTCGTCGGGGCGCGCTTCAACCACACGCGCAATCTGCGCGCGCGCATGTTCCACCGCAGCACGAGCGAAGAGCCCATAATCGTGGATCGGACTGGCGGGGTTACCATAATCCTGTTCCAGAAACCGCGCCGCCAGTTTGGCGACCGCAGGTTCCACCGGAGTTGTGGCGTTACAGTCAAGGTAGATAGGCATGATCGCTGCTCCTTGCTTTCGCTGCGCTCCCTTCCCCCTATTTTATAGGGGGGATTGAGGGGGGTTGTTGTTTTCGTCATTGCGGGCTTGACCCGCAATCTGGTTTAAACACCAGAGCCTCTCTTTTGAGGGGATCCTGAATCGAGTTCAGGATGACGGCGCGGGGAGTTCAGGATGACTGGGGTGAAGCACCCCCCTTTCCGCTGCGCTCCCTTCCCCCCTATTCTTATAGGGGGGATTGAGGGGGGTTGTTGTTTTCGTCATTGCGGGCTTGACCCACAATCTGATTCGAACACCGGAGCCTTCCTTGTGCGGGGATCCTGAATCGAGTTCAGGATGACGGCGCGGGGAGTTCAGGATGACTGGGGTGAGGCACCCCCCTTTCCGCTACGCTCTCTTCCCCCCTATTTTATAGGGGGGATTGAGGGGGGTTGGTTGTTTTCGTCATTGCGGGCTTGACCCGCAATCTGCCGCGAACACCGGAGCCGCCCTTTTGTGGCTTAGTATAGAAAGGAATGCTTTATATATAAAATATATTGTTTTTATTGTTACTATAAAAATAGTATATACAAGCAGATGGGCAACAAGCCCGCGCGGTTGCTTAACTCCCGGAGGCACCATGAATCTACGTCAGCTCCATTTTTTTCTGGAAGTGGCCCGTTGCGGCAGCTTCACCGGCGCGACGGAACGCCTACATATCTCGCAGCCAGCTCTAAGTATCGCCATCCGCAAATTGGAAGAAGAGCTGGAGGTCAAACTCTTCAACCGCCGCGACCGCAGGATCACCCTTACCGCCGAGGGGGAAGTGCTGGCCCGCCACGCGCGCGAAATTCAGCGCAAAGTGGCCGAGACCCGCCAAGAACTCGCCGACCTGCGCGGGCTGCTCAAAGGGGAGGTGCGGATCGGCCTGACCCCAATGTTAAGCAGCTGCTTCCTCCCCAGGATCATCTCCGCCTTCAAACAGCGCCATCCAGCGCTGCAAATGTCCATCACCGGGGATAGCGCCTGGAACATCTCCCGTCAAATCGAACAGGGCAAAATAGACATGGGCATCATCGCGGGGCCAGTGCCAGAGGGGTTCGACGCCCACCACCTGTTACGCGATGAGGTGGTCGCGTGCGTGCCGCGCAACCATCCCTTAACCCGGCGCGGAAGCGTCCCCGTGCGCGAGTTGCTCGGCGAACCCCTCATCCACTTCAAAACCGGCTATCATCTGCGCGAGATGATCGACGCCCTCGCGCAGCAAGAAGGGATGACCCCCGTCGTGGTGGCAGAATCAAACCTGTTCTCCCTGATCGCCAATCTAGTCAAAGAGGATCTGGGGCTGGCCTTTCTCTTACGGATGATGGTGACGCAAGACACTCAACTGGCGGCGCTCTCCTGCTCTCCCCCGCTCTATCTTGACCTCTCCATCGCTTGGAAGAAAAACACCAGCCTGTCACGCGCCAACCACGCTTTTGTTGAATTTCTCATCGAAGAAGTAGACGACTATTACCTGCTGGCCCAGGACGCAAGCACCTTCCCGCTGCCATGATATACAGAGTCTAGAGTGGTTAAAGCGCCATTAAAACCCATGCTAAGCTGAAAATATCTTGGCCAAAACGTCGGTTGAGGTTGACAAACACGGGGCATATGAGGCAGAACCTATAGTATTTACCGCTGATGGGCGCGTGCGCGTTTTTTTCCTATACGTATATTTGCCCAAAGCTTGCTTGCCTCGTAGTTTTGTTCGCCCTGTAGGCCCCGCAGATGATACTGCACATAGCCTGCGTCTTACGTCTTCCATGCTTACGGCAGTAGCTGCGCCGTAACTTACTTACCAAAACAGGTCATCTATGATGAACGCCATCAGGAACAATACCCGCGAAGAACGCCATAAACTGCGCCGTAGACGCCGGTTTCGGCTGCTGGTAGGAACCCTTGCCCTCTCCTTAGCGGCTTTTATCTACACCAGCTCCGCATCTCTCTTCCCTTCCACCGGCGCTGAAATAGTGGTTTCACCCCTATCTTTGCCGGAAGAAGAGCTCCAGGCGCAGCTTTGCGACCCAACACCCGAGCCAGCAGCAGCCCCTGACAATATTTTTATACGCGACATCGTACCCGGAGACACCCTCGGTTCGATTTTCAACATGTTCGAGATCGCCCCCTGCACCCTGCAGCAGATTCTGGCCGCAGACGAAGAAGTACTCGCGCTCGACACCTTACGCCCAGGGAACCGCCTGACCTTCACCCTCGATAAAGAGGTACGCTCCCTAGAGCGGATGGAACTATTTATTCACCCCGCCAGACACGTTGTATATCAACGTCAGGATGACACCACCTTTGGCTTTGAAGAAGTTATCCTGCCAGGGATCTGGGAACAGGACGTGCTCGAAGGGAGCATCGAAGGCAGTTTCTACCTTTCCGCCAAACGCGCGGGGCTGAGCGAAAAAGAAACCGCGATAGTCTCTGACTTGTTTGGTGAGCAGATTAATTTCGCGCGCGAAATCCGCGCCGGAGACGTGTTTCAGATTATCCGCAGCCAGCAGTTTGTCGAAGATGAATTTACCGGCCAGAGCCGCATCGAAGGAGTACGCATCTTCCGTGGCAAACGCCTCTACAGCGCATTTCTATTTGAAGACGGCAACTATTACGACCACCGCGGTGAAAGCTTGGCGCGCGCATTCCGCCGCTATCCCACCAACACCCAGTACCGCGTAAGTTCCCCCTTCAACCCGCGCCGCCTGCACCCCATCACCCGCCGGATTTCACCCCATAACGGCGTCGATTTCGCCATGCCAAGCGGAACCCCCGTCCTGGCCACCGGCGATGGCATAGTCTCCAGAGTGCAAAACCATCCCTTTGCAGGCAAATACATCGAAATTCAACACGGCACCCAATACACCACCCGCTACCTGCATCTAAGCCGTTTTCATGTAAGAACCGGGCAAAAGGTCGAACGTGGCCAACGCATCGCCCAATCAGGCAACACCGGGCGCTCAACCGGCCCACACCTCCATTTCGAGCTCCACGTCAAAGGGCGCCCAGTCAATCCCCTGACCGCCAGCATCCCCAAAGCCTCCTCCGTACCCAAAGCCAAGCTGGCCGAATTCAACCAGCGCGTCACCGAACTAGTATCCATAATGGAACACCCACAACACCACATCGCTCAACCCCAGCGCGAATCCGCCCCACAAAACCTAACCGGGCAAACCGAACACACCAAAATCGTCGCGCAGCGCGATTCCAGGATTGCCGGGAGCTAAAAACACGTATCCCACCACTGTAGCAAGGACGATTCTAGATTGCGGGTCAAGCCCGCAATGACGGTATTGCGTCGTAATGACACAAATAACCGCCCCCCCCTCAATCCCCCTTATTTTATAGGGAGGAAGGGAGCGCAGCGGAAAGGGGGGTCACTCATGTCGTTAATTATACCGCGCAAATAACTATGAATGCTAGTTTAGTGTCACAACTTCTTCGGCTGTAGTAGCGGTCAGCACATTCTCGGCAAAGCGCTCAAGCTGCTCAGCTGTTGCGGCGGCGAGTTGGCCCTCTACATAGGGTGGAATCTGCCCGAAACGCAGTTTGATCAGTTTGCGCAGCAATGCGGACTGGCCGCCTATTATCCCCCGTGCTTCACCCTCATTCATCCACTTCTGTGCAAGTGTAGCCATAATTTCCTCCCTTATCTCACTGTCTTCGATACTTTTTCTGATGGTTTCTTCATTTATGTGTTTACTGCAGCCGCTGACATATCTTAGATACATTTCGATCTTTTCTAGTATGCTGCGGCGGTCATTTGAGGGAGCGGCGATTTGCTCCGGCAACTCGCACTGAAGCAGGCTGCGCACAACTCGCATATCTTCCAGCGCTTTGCGCACGAACGTATCATGGGGTTTATGGATTTGAGCACTCATGTCGTTTAATTATACCGCGCAGATAACTCCGAATGCTAGTTCAGTGTCACAACTTCTTCGGCGGTAGTAGCGGTCAGCACATTCTCGGCAAAGCGCTCAAGCTGCTCAGCTGTTGCGGCGGCGAGTTGGCCCTCTACATAGGGTGGAATCTGCCCGAAACGTAGTTTGATCAGTTTGCGCAGCAATGCGGACTGGCCGCCTATTATCCCCCGTGCTTCGCCTATAGCTTTGCCCCGTGCTTCACCCTCATTCATCCATTTCTGTGCAAGTGTAGCCATAATTTCCTCCCTTATCTCACTGTCATCGATACTTTTTCTGATGGTTTCTTCATTTATGTGTTTACTGCAGCTGCTGACATATCTTAGATACATTTCGATCTTTTCTAGTATGCTGCGGCGGTCATTTGAGGACATTTCCAGCATGTGTGCGATGCGTGGGAGTGCTTGTTCCAGCGAGCTTCTTTTTATGTGGTGCAGAATCTCTAGGAACGCCCTGGCCTCTAGGGTAAGGTCTAACCGCTCTCTGTCCATGTGGGCTACATCCCAAAGGACGTAGTCAAACGTTGGGGTGTACGGTTGCAGTGCCGCGGGATCTTTGGTGTTGATGAGATCCAGCATTTCACGTCTACGCCAGCCGCGTTTGCCATGGTACAGCACCAGCGGAATGATGGGCGGTAGTTTCTCTTTGGGATGGGCGGTATGGAAAATCTCCCACTG
Organism: Desulfuromonas sp.; assembly: GCA_028685815.1. GTDB lineage: Bacteria > Desulfobacterota > Desulfuromonadia > Desulfuromonadales > Desulfuromonadaceae > JAIVHC01. The sequence continues at coordinate 6,894 of JAQUDG010000005.1, read as the reverse complement.
AGATACCATATATTTTAATAGTTGCAGGTTACACCAGTCATCCATGTAACTTTTATGCTCGAACAGGGTGTAAATGTAGGCGTGGTCGCTCTTGTCGCTGCTTTCGTCGTCGCTCTTATCCTTAAACTGCACTCGAAACACGATGTCGCTATAGGTGTTGCGCATGGACTTGCTGATATAGGTGCCATCGATACGCTCAGTGGTTGTGAAATCCAGCTGAGCGGCGATTTGCTCCGGCAACTCGCACTGAAGCAGGCTGCGCACAACTCGCATATCTTCCAGCGCTTTGCGCACGAACGTATCATGGGGCTTATGGATTTGAGCACTCATGTCGTTAATTATACCGCGCACTGTTGGGGCAGACAATGATGAAAGCACTTTCGGTGAAGCTGACCCCCCTTAATCCCCCCTATAAAATAGGGGGGAAGGGAGCGCAGCGGAAAGGGGGGTGCCCCTCCGCCGTCATCCTGAACTCCCCGCACCGTCATCCTGAACCCCCCCGCACCGTCATCCTGAACTCGATTCAGGATCCCCTCAAAAGTGAGGCTCCGGTGTTATTCGAACCAGATTGCGGGTCAAGCCCGCAATGACGGTATTGGGTAGGTATGACGAAAACAACCGACCCCCCTTAATCCCCCCTATAAAATAGGGGGGAAGGGAGCGCAGCGGAAAGGGGGGTGCCCCTCCGCCGTCATCCTGAACCCCCCGCGCCGTCATCCTGAACTCGATTCAGGATCCCCTCAAAAGTGAGGCTCCGGTGTTTAAACTAGATTGCGGGTCAAGCCCGCAATGACGGTATTGCGGCGTAATAGCGAAAACAACCGACCCCCCTCAATCCCCCCTATTTTATAGGGGGGAAGGGAGCGCAGCGGAAAGGGGGGTGTTTATGTGTTTGTGTCCTCAAACAGCAAAAGGCACCGCTTGTGCGATGCCTTTTGGGTGTTACTTATGTCTGTTTTCCCCTGCCTTATGCTTCGGTGGTTACTAGGTTGCCGCGTAATTCGTTTAGGCGGGCGTTTAAGTCTAGTAGTTCTTCGGCGGGGATTTGACGGATTACTTCGTCGGTTTTGGTGTCGACTATTTTTACTATTAGGGCTTGGTCGTCTTTGTTGTTTTCAAACCTTACACTGTACAGGCCGCCTTCGGTCAGGGTTTGAATCTGACTTAGGAGTTCTTCGGGTTGGACTTGGCTGATGCTGTTGTCGGCCTGTGGGGTGGGGTTATCTTGCTGTTGTTTGCGCTGGATGTCGAGTTTTTCGGGTGCTTGCGACATCTTTTGCAAGGTATTGCCAGCTATTTTGGCTGCATCTACTCGCATGGGGTGTCCTCCTCCCTGGGTTTATGGGGGTAACGCTGGTGGATAGCGAGTGCAGGGGCACGATGTGTTGTGCCCCTGCGTGTTGGTTACCCGTTTAAACTAGGTTGAGGTTAGCCGAGCAAGCTCAGGGCCAGCTGTGGAGCCTGGTTGGCCTGGGCGAGGATAGATACCCCAGCCTGCTGCAAAATATTCTGCTTGGTCATGTTAGAGGTCTCCTCGGCGATGTCCGCATCGAGAATCCGACTGCGGGCAGAGCTTAAGTTTTCGGAAACGTTCTGCAAGTTGGAAATGGTGCTTTCGAAGCGGTTTTGTACCGCACCCAGATCGCCACGGAAGGTGTCAATCTGTGCCAGGGCGCCATCGATGGACTTAATAGCGGCAGCGGAGCCTTCAACAGTAGTAATGTCAACATCGGCAATTGAATTCAGATCACTGACGTTAGCTTCACCGGCTTCGGCAGCGAACAACGAGTTACCACCGGTTGCATCTTCGGCAATGCTGCTGGTGATGTTGAAATCGTCCGAAGCAGAGAAGGTGACTTCACCACCCACCACCGTTGAATCGTAGGTGCCGGTGCCATCATCCATCAGTTTAGTGGCATCGCCCTGGTTGCCGGCGACGTTCATTGATTGGCTGCCGGTATCGCTGTGGGCAAAATCCTCGATGGCGATGTTATAACCGCTATCCTGGGTCAGGATAATTTCGTTATTACTGCCCGACAACTGAGCAGTGATGCCAGTGGCGCCGGAATTATCGTTGATGGCTTTGGCCAGCGCCGACAGGTCATCTTTGGTCACAGTAGCCTGAATTTCGACCGGGTCAACCTCGGTGTTGCCTTGCAACGTGAACGAAACCGTACCGTTGGCCGACAGATCTGACAGGGTGGCCACGGTGCGCGCTTCGGCGGTAACACCGGTGGTGGCGGTTTCAGCATTGACGGCGGTAGCAACGGCGTTGGCGGTTGCACCGGCGGCAATTTCAACATCCGGTGCCGAACCGTTCGGACCAACGATGGTCAGGGTTTGAGCACCGACGTTGTTACCATCGTCAGTATTGGCGACACCGGTTTTCACGGTGGAAACGACGCCGGTGGTGTTATCCACGGCCGCATCCGAGAACAGTCCCGTGCCACCAGTCACCGTGGAAGTCATGCTCAGGCCCTCGTCCAGAGCCACGGTGATCGTGCCGGAAACCGATACGCCTTGTACCGTAGCGGCTGTCGATGCAATATTGGTCGCACTGGAGGAATTGGCCCCTGCCACATCGACCGAAGCGTTGGTATTATTTGCACCATCAGCTGCAAGGCCAGCTATGGAAACATCGATGTCCTTAGCGGATGCGGCGGTAACGGTCAGTTCTCCCGTATCACTGTTATAGCTGGCCGTAAATGCGTTACTGGTGTCTGTGCCGATCTCTGCAGCAATAGCGGCCATGTTAGCGTCAGTAATGGAACCATCCGCCTCGACATAACCACTCAGATCAATGGAAGCCGTCGCCGCACTATCCGTCAGCACAAGAGAACCACCGTAGCCTGATCCAGTATCGCCTTCGTAACTACTTGTCAGGCCACTCAGCACAACCGTATTCGAACCCGTTGCCGTCACACCAGCAATGGCATTGAGGCCGTCAACCGCCAGCCCTGTATCGCCAAGGTTGTCATCTGCGCTAATCGCAACCGTACCCACCGTGCCACTGGCAGAAGAGATGGTCAGGGTTTCAGCAATGACTCCGTTGGTTGTAGGAGATGCGTCAGGTGTACCAACAACACCAGCACCACCACCGGCTGAGGATATGGCATAAACGGCCGTAGCCGATTCAATACCGGCAGCATTGTCAGAAGTGAGAGTGTTGCTGCCCAGATCGGAGGCTTTAGCCGAGCTGATCCCGAAACTGATGGTTTCATTGGCGTTGGCACCGACCTGGAACTGAGCGGAACTCAGCGAGCCGTCGAGCAGGTTCTTGCCGTTAAAGGTGGTAGTTTCAGCAATACGGGTAATTTCCTGCTTAAGCTGGTTGACTTCGGCCTGCAGGGAAGCACGGTCGGTGGCGCTGTTGGTATCGTTGGCCGATTGCACGGCCAGTTCGCGCATCCGCTGCAGAATGTTGGTGGTCTCCTGCATGGCGCCTTCAGCGGTCTGCGCCAGGGAGATACCATCGTTGGCGTTACGCACGGCCTGGTTCAGGCCACGAATCTGCGAGGTCATGCGGTCGGAAATGGCCAGACCGGCGGCGTCGTCCTTCGCAGAGTTGATGCGCAGACCGGAAGAGAGGCGTTGCATGGATTTGTTCAAATCCGCCTGGGAAGCGCCAAGGTTACGTTGAGCGTTGAGGGATGCGACGTTGGTATTGATTGTTAGTGCCATGATGTTCCTCCATGAGGTTTGAGAGTGCGGGCTTCCTTGCCCAGTGGTACATAAGTTGTTGCGTGGTGCCGGTGGTACGTAGTGCTAGTTTTGGTACGTGGGTGGTGCGGTGGTGCTTGGTGGTGCAGTTGGGTCAGCGGATAATGTTTCTGTTACCCCCCTTTCCATGCGCCTGTATTCCCGTTGTGCTGGTGTTGGCCGTGTTGGTGCTGGTAAATATTTTTAGGTGTTTCCATGTCCTTGGTGTGCTCTTCGACAGGATGGGGCGGGGGGTTTAGGGATAAAGTGAATTATTTTTGGTTTTTTGTTTATTAGGTGGGGAATTATTGTGGGGGCAGGTTCATACCACCCCCCGACCCCCTCCTTGTCTAAGGAGGGGGAGCACAGCGCCAGCATCAACTAGCAGCACATGATTCCCCTCCTTACTTAAGGAGGGGCTAGGGGTGGTTGGGTTCTCCTGCCGCAGTTAGTAAATAGCTTCGAAGATTATTTGTGGCAGCAGCTGTTTCATACCACCCCCCGACCCCCTCCTTGTCTAAGGAGGGGGAGCACAGCGCCAGCATCAACTAGCAGCACATGATTCCCCTCCTTACTTAAGGAGGGGCTAGGGGTGGTTGGGTTTTAAACACAGAAGCAGATATCGCAGCCCAAACCAACCCTTAATGATAATCCTCTTCGTGCTGATGGCGCAGAGCTAAAATAGTGACCGTATTGTTGTTTTCAATTTCAAACAACACAACATACCCCTTAGCCCCGAAAGAAAGGATCATTTCGCGCAGAAAAGAATTTTCAGGGGTGACTTTGCGACACGTAAAAGGAAAATCCTGCAAAAACTTGATCCCTTTTTCAATCTGGGCGAGAGCTTTTCGCGCCGCTGCGGGATCGTGCTCAAGCAAAAAACCATAGAGGCGCACAATGTCACTTTTTGCGGCTTTGGTGAAGCGAACCTGATAGCTCACCTGCTGCTTTTTTCGGCATGAGCCAGCATAGAGCGCAGCTCGGCATGCACAACCTCTGCCGCGTAATATTCGCCTGTTTGCCGTGCTTCATCTCTAGAAGCGAGCCCGCGAGACATAAACTCCTGCTGGGCTTTGCGCCGCATGATACCTGCACGCAATGCTTCTTCCATAAAGTTGGAGAGGGTTTCACCTTCACCTAAAACACTTTCCGCAGCTTTGCGCAGATCTGGTTCAACCCTTAACGATGGTATTGTTGCTGTTTTCATCTCGCACCTCCTTTGCGCTACATTTGCAATGCAGTTTATCAGGAGAGGAGTTGGGGGACAATGCAAAATCATTGAACCACAACCCAACCACCCCTAGCCCCTCCTTAAGTAAGGAGGGGAATATTGGCTGCTATTGTGTGTTGGTGCAGTGCAGTGCTCCCCCGCCTTGAGTAAGGAGGGGGTTGGGGGGTGGTTGGGTTTTATTGCAGCAACAAATCTTTAATGTTATTTGTTTATTACGGCGGGTGAACCCAACCACCCCTAACCCCTCCTTAAGTAAGGAGGGGAATATTGGCTGCTAGTGTGTGTTGGTGCAGTGATTACAAACGAGATTGCTGAGAAAGGATGCCCACATGCTGCATAATAGCCCGAAAATGAAAGAACGCCGCAAGGAGCTTCGCAACAATGCTACTGCTGCGGAACAACAATTATGGAGGGTGCTGAGATGCAGAAATATTGGTGGGCACAAGTTTCGCCGTCAACACAGCGTTGGACCCTATATTCTGGACTTTTATTGTCCTGCTAGGAAACTGGCGCTTGAGATTGACGGGGATTCGCATTTTTTGGATGAGGCGGTTGTGTATGATCAGGTGAGAACAGCATATTTGCATGCTTTGGGCATCACGGTACTCCGTTTTTTGAATACGGATGTGTATGAAAACGCTGAGGCTGTTTGCGAGAGGATACTTCTTGAAGTCGAGGGGAACCCCAACCACCCCTAGCCCCTCCTTAGGTAAGGAGGGAAATAATTTGCGGCTATTTACGCGCAACGGTGGGGAGAACCTACCACCCCTAGCCCCTCCTTGGGTAAGGAGGGGAATAATTTGCGGCTATTTACGCGCAACGGTGGGGAGGACCCAACCACCCCTAGCCCCTCCTTGGGTAAGGAGGGGAACTTGCTGTGCTCCCCCTCCTTGATTAAGGAGGGGGTTGGGGGGTGGTGCCTCTACTGCGCCGCAGCTCTGGCTGCTGCCATCCACTCATTCCACTGTTGCTGGTTAGCTTTTACCCACTCTTGCGCATGGCGCTGGATATCTTGGGTGGAGTTTTCGCCGTCGTTCATGCGGTCGTTTTGGGCGCTTACATCGGCCAGTGGGATGGTGAAGAGTTCAAAAAAGCGTTTGGCCGCGGGGTTGGCTTCGGCGAATTTTTTATTCGCAACTACATGAATATCACTCGCGATGAAGCCGAGCTTGATCGGGTCGGATACTGCACCTTTGAGGCCGGAAACGACCATGCGGTCCTCGGAGCCTTTTTGGGCTTCGTTAGGGTTGATTTCGGGGACGTTAATCCACATCACGTTTTCACCTGGCTTGAATTTAGACAAAACCCAGTTGGGGGCCCAGGTGTAGAGGATTACGGGTTTCCCAGCACGTTGCTTGGCGAGGGCATCGGCGATGCTGGCAGAATATGATGCCTTGATGGGCTTGATGTGGTCTTCGAGCTCGTAAACTTTCATATGGTGCGCGATGGCTTTTTCACAGCCCCACCCTGCAGGACACGCCACCAATTCGGCTTTGCCGTCACCATCTTCATCAAAGGCTTTTCTTACTTCGGGGCGCTTGAAGTCGGCCAGCGATTGTATGTTGTATTTTTCTACCGCGTCTTTGGAGACGAGATACCCTTGCAGGCCACCAGCTTCCATGATGCGTCCATATTTGTCGGCACCTTCATAAAACCGGCGTGGCAGCTGGTTGTCATGGGTCGGGAACCAGCCATTGGCCCAGTAGTCGAGATCGCCGAGGTAGACGGATTGATAAAACAGCGGGTTGGTTAGTTCTTTTACGGGGGCTACGGTGTAGCCCAATTCTACGAGTCCTTCGCGCACGATGGCTTCGAGGATGTAGCCGGTGTTCCAGGTGGCGCGCCCGGGTTTAACCGTGATTCCGGCGCCGGGTTTTTGATTTGCCAGCGCTGGGGATGCGGCGGCTAGGGATGCACTCAGGGCGCATGCCGCTATAAGTAGAGCAATTATTAGACGTTTCATG
>JAQUDG010000077.1 GCA_028685815.1 Desulfuromonas sp. | reverse complement strand
ACAAGTCCTCCCCGGCAGCGTAGCTTCTACATTTAAAAAATTCCTGCAGCTGTGCAATATCCGCTTCGGTGAGAAAGTGAAAGAAACGAAAATCGCGCTTCATCTGCGCGCACTGATCCTCATGCTCGACTACCATCAGGCGTTCCTGTCCTCAATAGCGTGGCGCTGCTGCAATTCCTCGATTTTGGCCTGCATCTCTGTGAGCAGCCCGCTAACATTTTTCTTACGCAGAATACTCGCATAACTGCTGCGATAATTACGCACCAAGCTTACCTCTTCAATCACCACGTCATACACCTGCCATTCGGCACCGTTCTTCAGCATTTTATACGAAATCGGGATCTCGTTGCCAGTATCCATAGCGATATACGTATCTACTACGGCGCGATTTTCACGAATCTGCTCAACGCCAAAACGGATCATCTGCCCTGTGTATTCTCGTACTCGTCCGATATAGGTCTCTTCAAGCAGCTGGGAAAACAGGTCTACAAAGCGTTCGCGCTCCTGCTGGCTGGCTTTATGCCAATTGGGACCGAGGACCCCCTGAGACATAACTTCAAAGTTGAATTTGGAACGTACGAGCTTGGAGACATTATCGCGCCATGCCGGGGTAGAGCCAATGGTGCGCAATTGCTCTGTAATTCTGTCGATGGTCTGTTTTATTTCAAACATGGGGCCTGACATCTCAGCACCCTTACCGCGCTCTTCCACCCTGGGCACGGCATCCAGCTCCTGCGCATCTGCGCCAAATGGCACAAATCCATGTATCACACCCGCCAAAACAACCGCACATGCCAAGCTGAATGCTTTTACCCTCATATATATTTCTCCAGTTTACGCTATTGAGAACTTAAAATCTCTATACCAACTATTTTAACTGTGCGGAGCAGTTTATTCAGCTATCAGCCCTGCACGCTGTTGCAGGTAGGCGTCACGGATAAACAGATATGGATCCAACTGTTCCAAGACAATGCTTTCGTATGTATCTTTATCTAGAGATATCGTATTTATACCATCAACACCAATGGCGCCCCAGTGCCCATCACGATGCAGGAACCAGTACAGCGGATCAACATAAAACTCCGGAAGCAACGCTATTCCATCCCGGACACTGGACGGACCTAAGAGCGGCAATACCAAATACCACCCCCGGCCCACACCATAATGCCCAAGGACCTGTCCCAAGTCTTCTTTCTGCTTATCTAGGCCCCACCAGTTCTTCGCTGGGTCGTAAAATCCGCCTAGGCCGACGGTGGTATTAATTAACAGACGGGAAATCTCGACTCCGCTCTGAACAAACTTGAGTTGGAGCAAACTACTCACCGCGCGCAAGGGTGATTTAAGGTTGTCAAACATGCGACTTACGCCGGTGCGAACCGGAGTTGGAACTACGCGAAAGACCCGAGCCACTGGCTTCATCAGATAGAAGTAGCTTTTATCATTGAACCAGAACATCGCTCGGTTTACCGATTCGAGCGGATCAGACACCCCTTCATCCCAGTCATCGTCGGCGTACAAATCGTCACTAAACAGATCATCAGAATAAAGTGCTTCGACATCTATCTCTGAGGTAGCTGCCGCGTCGGAGGAGTAATATTCTTTTGAATACCCTGGTACATTCGTGTCCTGCCCACCCCGCGCGATCGTCGGAGAAAAGAGGACAACGCCCACAAACCAAGCTGCAACAATACACGCCAGTCTGCCCTTGTGGTTAAAGCGGGCATTTTCACATATGTTGGTAAAAAGCATGGTTCGCCCTTCTGCTGCTTGGAAAATATCTAATTTTCAAAAATATATTTGCTCAGCAATTCCTCAAAATTGATTGCAGATTCAGTTTCGTAAATTTCACCGCCGTCACTTATCAAGTCAAATGACCCCCCCGGCAGAATGCTGATGTAACGATCTCCAATAATACCTGAAGTCCGGATCGAGGCGATACAGTCTTCCTGCAGCTTGATCTCCGGCTTAATCTGCATGATTACCATTGCCTCATATGTCTCACGGTTCAGAGAGATCTCTGCAACTTTGCCTATACTCACTCCGGCAATATCGACCGCTGCGCCTTTTTTCAACCCTGCGACTGAACCAAAGCGAGCATTGACGGTGTAGGTTCTGTCATTGAAGATCTTAACGTCACCAAGCTTGATGGATAAAAACACAAAGCAGGCAAAGCCAAGCAACATAAACAGGCCGACAACCACCTCTAAGTTAAAACGTTTCATAAAGAAGAGACTCCTCTGTTTCACTACTGTATATCGGTCCCATAGTTTCGAGCACAAAGTCTCGAATTAAAGGGTTATCAGATAATTGAAAAACCTCTGGCGACAAGGGTCCATGCATGCGCGAATTCGCTATCAGGGCCACATAGTCGGAGAGCTTGAATATTTTGGGGACATCGTGACTGACAATTACCGCCGTATAATTTAACTGCTGCTGGGTTCTATAGAACAGGCGGTAAATTTCGTTGCTCTTGTTCACATCCAGCCCCGTGGTGGGTTCGTCGAAAAAAACCACCTTTGGATCGAGCATCAGGGCACGGGCCAGCCCAACGCGTTTTTTCATCCCGCCACTAAGTTGAGCGGGGAACTTGTCTTCCTGACCTTCCAACCCCATCAGCGCCAGCTTTTCTTCCACCGCAACCCGAACCTGCTTTTCGTTACTACGGGTGCGCTCGCGCAGTGGCAGGGCCACATTGTCATACACATTCATGGAGTCGAACAGGGCGATATTTTGAAACAGCACCCCGAACGAACTACGGATCTGTCGCATATCAGCTTTATTGCACTGGGCGAGGTCGCGCCCGAATACCCGCACCTGTCCGCTGTCAGGCTTGAGTAGACCGAGCATGTGCTTCAGGATGACACTTTTGCCCTGCCCGCTAGCTCCGACAATCACAGTGGTGGTACCGGCCAGGATTTTCAGACTCACCCCATCAAGCACCTTCTGTGAACCAAAGGATTTATGCACATCCTCAAGCTCAATGACAATCTCTTTTTCCGGTTTCACTTAAGAACTCCCTCAACAACAAACCGCCGCGCTAGAAGCGAAACAAAACACCGCAATGGCATCAGAGCATAATAGCACTTACAAGGTAATCCCACACAAGCACTGCTACCGAGGCCATAACCACTGCCTTGGTTGTGGTTCGGCTCACCCCTTGGGCACCAAACCCCCCATCGCGCTCTAGGTGCAGATAAAAACCTCGTGCCGACGATATCCACACCATTAGCAGTCCAAACACAAACGATTTAACAAATCCCATCTCCAGGTCCTGCCACACGACATTCTGGTACATTCCCTGAAAATAGGCGCCAGCGCCAACATCAAACAGATGCACACCCACCAGGTAACCCCCGAAGATACCAACCACATCGAAGATACACACTAGCAGTGGCATCGATATCAATGCCGCTAGCAATTTAGGGGCAATAAGGTAGCGAAAAGGGTCAATAGCCATACACTCTAAGGCATCTATCTGTTCGCTGTTGCGCATAATTCCCACCTCAGCGCAAATAGCCGAACCGGCACGCCCAATAACCATAAGTGCCGCCAAAACCGGACCCAGTTCGCGAATAAGGCTGATGGCCACGGCCGCTCCTAGAAACCCTATAGAACCGAACTTGTTCAGGGTATAATAGCCCTGTAGACCCAGCACCATCCCTGTAAACAGCCCAGTAAACACAATAACGTAGAGTGAATTAGCTCCGATAAAATGGATCTGGCGTATAACCGGCATTATTTTATAGGGTGGGCGCAGCAGCGCAAAAACGCTGGTCAAAAGAAACAGCCCGAGACGTCCATACCATGCGAAAAAATACATGGTTTCTGATCCCAGGCGCGCAATATATTTTGTCACCGATTTCATTATCGCTACACCAACTTTCCTATCCATTATATTAACGCACGTATGCAAACAGCGCCTCATCTGCGCCAGCATTTGCAATCATACCGACAGTAGCCCGCTAAGCGTAACAACTATATGCACTTTGAAGAAAAAATCCACGCCAGAAACGATTACGACATAACATGTGATATTAGTACAGTAAAGGGACCTTGTCGAGTACGATTGCCTGCAAAGCTCGTGCGGGTTCAGCCTTTTTTACACCCTGAAATTGTTTTGTACGTCTTGCTCTTAGCGCCATTCTGATGGTTTTCCTGTGGGGGCAAACACACATCACCCGCGACAACAAATACTGACAATGCTATACTGCAGGGTTTAAAACGTAGAGGCGCATAACGGATGCTCCTACGTGCGCTCAAGTCCGAAACGCGCATCTGAAAACGCAGATGTACTTTGAGGACACACAAACCCCGAATTTAACCGAGAACAACCCCGCTTACCTGGTTGCGCTGCGGTCAACACGCTTCACGCTATCTGCGCAATTAGCAGATACAACAAGTCACAAGGAGTGAACTTTCATGGCTATTACCCTGACCCTGCTGACCATCGGCGTTATAAGCACCTTGTTTTACGGCTCAGTCCCAGAAAATCTGGTACCACAACTGGAGTGGGCGGCCCTCGCCCTACCTCTAGCCTTGTTGCTCTGGCAACTCATTGAGCTCAGCCGCAAAGCAGCTAAAGAGAAGGAAGAGACTGAGGCCCTGGCAGACAAGCCCCCCCCGCGCGCCGCAGCACTACAACAGGATCCGCGCCAACTTCAGGATGCAGCGGTGCTGCAGTTTCTGGCGCGCCTGCAGGAAAAAGGACGCCTGATTGATTTTGTCATGGACGATATGACCCCCTACGCAGATGAACAGGTGGGGGCTGCAGCACGGATCGTGCATCAGGGTTGCCAGGAAGTGTTATCCAATTTTTTCCGCATTGAACCGCTCCACGACGGTGCCGAGGAGGAAGAGATAACCCTAGCTCAAGGGTACGACAGCGCCGCCTACCGCCTAGTGGGCAGCGTCCCTGAATACCCTCCATACACTGGGGTTCTGCTCCATCGAGGCTGGGTCACCCATAGCATAAACCTCCCGCAGGTGAGCGGTGCAGACCTGACTGGTAGCGACGAACATATAATTGCGCCAGCTGAGGTGGAAATCGATCCAAGCCGCTAAAAGTGCCACAGCTTATGACAACCAAACATTCATTACCAGAGAACCAAAAACATGTCTGAATCAAAAATAAAATACGCCATAGGTATCGACCTAGGCACCTCCAATTCCGCCTTATCCATAGCCGCCCTAGCCTCGGATGAACCCGCCCGCAGCGTAAACATAACCCAGGTGACTAGCCGCAAGGGGATAGGCACTAGCAATGTGCTGCCCTCGTGTATTTATCTGGCCACCGAGCAGGAGCAGAAATTGCTGCCGCAGATCCCTTGGCAGCAGGATCAATCGTTGCGTATCGGTATGTTTGCACGCGAACACGGGGCCGAAATACCCGAACGCCTAGTGACTTCGGCTAAATCGTGGCTGTGTAATCCCCACAACGACCCGTACCAAAGCATACTGCCATGGCAATCATCTCTGGAGGAACGCAAGCTATCGCCGATAAAAGCGCAAACCCTGTATCTGGAATATCTGCGCCACAACCTTGAACAACATCTCCGCCAGGAAGGCACAGAACTAGACCTTACCCAATGTCAAGTGACTTTAACGGTTCCGGCTTCGTTTGATGAAGTTGCGCGGCTACTTACCGCGGAAGCAGCCCAACAGGCTGGCTGGGGCGAAGTAACCCTGCTTGAGGAGCAGCAGGCCGCATTTTACCACTGGCTCGACTGCAATGCCGAGACCTGGCGCGAGCAGGTGAGCGCTGGGGATGTGATCTTGGTGTGCGACATCGGCGGTGGTACCGCCGACTTCAGCCTGATTGCGGTCACGGCAAAAGACGCCCAACTGCACCTAGAGCGCATTAGCGTCGGCGACCACTTGCTCCTTGGTGGCGACAACATGGATCTAGCCCTAGCCTACACGCTACGCGCAGAACTCGAGGATAATGGCAAAGAGCTGGACAACGCTCAGTTTCTTGCCCTGATTCACGCCTGTCGTCAAGGTAAAGAGGCCCTGCTGGCGGACCCAAACCTACACAGCTATCCTATTGCGGTGGCGGGACGGGGCGCAAGTCTCTTCGCGCGCAGTCGCTCAACGCAGTTACAGCGTGAGCACATCCAAAATATCGTCCTAGATGGATTCCTCCCTTTGTGCGCCATTGACTCCATGCCGGAAGAGAACGCCGCAGGACTGCAGGAGGTGGGGCTTAACTACACCGCCGATCCGGTAATCAGCAAACATCTAGCCCGGTTCCTAGTCAACAGTGGAAGCAACCTCGACCCCGAAATCAAGGGGGGGGCAGAGCTGCAACGGTGCCACACCCATAGCCACTCGTCACCGACTCCGTTCATCTTCCCCAGCGCAATCCTGTTTAACGGGGGGATCTTCAAGGCTGATCCCGTGCGCGAGCGCATTCTCGCCCTGATCCAAGGTTTCTGCCCCGATCGCCCCCTGCGCCAACTGAGCAATGAGACGCCGGAGCTGGCGGTTGCACGCGGCGCAGCTGGATACGGTCGTATCGTAGCGCGCGGCACAGGGATTCGGATCAAGGCCGGTACCGCACGCTCGTACTACCTTGGGCTCCAAAGCTCCATGCCTGCAGTGCCGGGGCTAAAGCCTCGCCTGAAGGGGGTATGTATCGTCCCTCAGGGGATGGAAGAGGGGACAGAATATCTGCTCGAAGGGCGCGAGTTTGGCCTGATGACTGGGCAAGTTGCGGAGTTTCGCTTCTTTAGCTCATCTGCCCGCAGTGGCGATGAAATGGGCACTGAGGTTATGTCGGTGGCAGAACTGGACGAAACGGCGCGCCTGGAGGTCACCCTCGAAGCAGAAGAACGCCAGCGGCTCCCGGTTCAGCTTCTCAGCCGAATCACCGAACTTGGGACCCTAGAACTATGGATGGAGCATCAGCCCAGCGGTGGCCGCTGGAAAATCGAATTCAACCTGCGTGCCCAAGAGTAATTTCATGTCTATACCAGCACCCATGCCAACACCCACATCCCGACAGAATCGTTACTTTATCGGCATCGACCTAGGGACCACCAACTGTGCCCTCTCCTACGTGGACCGACGTCAACCGGATAAAGGCTCGCAGGTTCTGCCCATACCCCAGCAGGATAGCGCTACTAGTGTTCTTACTGCGCCACAGCTGCCTTCGTTTGCCTTTTTGCCTGCAGACGCACAACAGGGCTCCACGCCCACATCCGAACATGGGCTCCCACTGCTGGAATCGGGCTGGGTTCCTGGTACCTATGCACGCGCACAACTTGCGTTCAACCCCGGACGCGTGATCCATTCGGCTAAATCGTGGCTGTGTCATGGCAACGTAGATCGTACCGAGGCTATTCTACCGTGGCAATCGCAGGAGATCTCCTTTGCCAAGCGCCTTTCACCGGTAGCGGCAAGCGCCCTGTATCTACGCTGGCTGCGTGCCGTCTGGGACCAGACTATGGCGGCAGAGGATGACAGCTGTCTGTTTGAACATCAGCACATCGTCATCACCATTCCGGCATCATTTAACGAAGTGGCGCAGGAGCTAACCCTCAAAGCGGCACAGCAGGCCGGATATCCTGAGCATCTGCGCTTGATTGAAGAACCTCAAGCTGCGTTTTACTTCTGGCTAGGAAGAAATAAAAATCTGAGCATTCTGCACGACATGCTCACTGCCGCAGCACGCCCTACCCTCAAGATTCTGGTTTGTGATATCGGCGGCGGCACCACCGACTTAAGCCTGTTCCAAGTAAGTACGGATAAACAGGTCTCCACAGGCCTAAAAATGGAACGCCTGGCAGTAAGTGAGCACCTACTCCTCGGGGGAGATAATATCGATCTCACTCTAGCGCATGTGCTTGAACACAAACTGATGGGGGAAGGAAAACGGGCCAGCTCCAAACAGTGGAGTCAACTGTTAGCGCAGGCGCGCGATTTAAAAGAACGTATCCTCGCCACCGACCCTGACGCCGAAAACGAAGCCAAGGTTTCACCCCAAAGTTTCCCTGTAACGGTCTCCGGTTCGGGCTCTGGCTTGTTTTCCTCTGCTAAGTCTTTCCGCGTTGAGGCGCACGAAATTCGCGCCTGTATCTTGGAGGGATTCTTCCCGCATGTGGAAGCGCAAGAACGCCCACACCAAGACAGTTCCGGCCTGCAGGAGTGGGGTCTGCCCTATGCGCAGGACAGTGCCATCTCCCGCCATCTGGCATACTTTCTCGACGGCCAGAGTATTGATGCGGTGCTATTCAACGGTGGTAGCGTGACCCCAGAGTTTCTGCGCCGCCGCCTGCACCATCTGCTGCAAAGCTGGCAGCAAGAGAGTGGCCCTGCCCTACGTGAATTGCACAACGACGCCATCTCTCTGGCGGTGAGCAGAGGAGCCGCGCGCTACTGCTGGATTGTAAGTCAAAGTGATTCCGAGCGCATCGCCGGTGGCTATCCACACTCGCTGTATCTAGAGGTACACGGACGCAGAAAAAAAGAACGACAGCTGGTGTGCATTTTGCCCAAGGGGATGGAAGCCGGACACAGCATCAACATCACCGAACCGGAGTTCGATTTACTCGTCAATCAGCCGGTACGTTTCCAATGCTGTTATGCCCTGAAACGCCAGCAGGATCGCCCCGGCACCCTGGTTCCTTGGAATCGAGATGAATTTCGCCCCCTCCCCACCCTGGAAACAGCGATCCATCTCAGAGAAGATCAGCCTCGCCCCGCCAACAACCGGGTGCGGGTGCACCTGGAGGTCAGCCTGAACGAACTGGGGTTGCTGCAAATATACTGCGTCGCACAGGATGGGAGCGGGCGCTGGCGGCTGGACTTCAATCTGCGTAAAGGGGTAGAAGAGGAGCAGGAGGACGCGGGACAAATCCCAAGTCAGAGTGTTGTCCCCAGTAAGGAGGCGCTGCAGGCTCTGCAAGTGGCAATGCCGTGCATCGATGCAGTCTACGCGCGCAAAAAACACCCGGAACTGCCCGATATCAAACCCGCATATCTGCCCAGGGAGTTGGAGCGCCATCTGGGCAAGCGCGATACCTGGAACAGCGCCACCCTGCGCCAGCTCTGGCCTGCGCTGAATTCAGGGATGACCCGCAAAACCCGCAGCATCGAGCACGAAAACACCTGGCTCTACTTGGCCGGTTTCACCCTACGCCCTGGCTACGGGGTGAACCACGATGAATCGCGCATGGAACAGCTGTGGCGGGTACACCAACTGGGGATGGCTTTCCCCAAAGAGAAGCGGATCCAAAAACAGTGGTATTTGTTGTGGCGCAGGGTGGCTGGTGGCTTGAACCGCCAACGTCAGCAGCAGCTCCTCGACGCCATTTTACCCACGCTGCAGAATCAGAGCGAACCGGAACCGGAGATGGTATATCTGGCCGGTGCGCTGGAGCTTCTGCTCCCAGAAACCAAGTGCGAGCTGGTAAAAATATTTGGCAAACGCCTGTTGCAAGGAAAACTGAAACACACTCCACCCTACACTTGGGCCTTGGGGCGCCTGCTGAGTCGCACCCCGCTGTATGCCGGGCGCGAGACCATCATTCATCCACGTGAGGTAAATAATCTGTTCGAAAGCATGGAACATCTAGACTGGAGCGACGCGGCTTGGGGTGGCCTCAATGCTATGTTTGCGCAGGCGTCTCGCTGCACCGAACAGCGCGATATCGATGTCGAGGCAGAGCTGCGCGAGCGCATTGGCGCAAAACTCAAGCATGGTGGCGCGGCACCGCATCAAATAGAGGTGGTGAAGCACTATGTTGCGGTGGATGACGCAGATCGAATCCTGCAGTTTGGGGAAACCCTCCCCGCCGGTCTGATTCTGGCAGGTTCAACTACACAGTCCCATGGGCCAACATGGCCGCATTTACGAGGTCACCAATATGACGGAACTTGAATTTGGTCTAGAGCAAAGCCCTTACATTGAGCTGTATCAGCTTCTCAAAGTGATCGGCTTGTGTGGCAGTGGTGGTATGGCGAAACACGTGATTGCCGATGGACTGGTGACGGTTGACGGCGCTGTGGAGACGCGCAAACGCTGCAAGATCTGCCTTGGGCAACGGGCCATCTTCGAGGGCACTACCATTACTATAACCAAAGATTGAATCTGACCGCTGAGACTGCGTCCATCTGGTCTTAGCTGCGCTACTAACTAGGAACAACTGCTAAAGGAGTAAATATTATGCGGGTGGCAAAAAAAGGCGATACCGTTAAGGTTCACTACACCGGACGGCTGGAAAACGGCGAAGTATTTGATTCGTCTGAAGACAAAGCGCCTCTAAGTTTTATCATCGGGCAACGTGAGGTGATAAAAGGCTTCGACTCAGCGGTGGAGGGGTTGAGTGTGGGGGAAGAGATAACCGTCACTATTGAAGCGGAAAAAGGGTACGGAAAATCCAACCAAGATTTGATTCAGAAGATAAAACACAGCGAAATGCCAGCAGGGCTCGAATACTCGGTGGGCAACCAAATCGAGATAACCCACCAAGATGGTTCCCTGTTTCACGTTATGGTCACAGAGATAACCGAGACAGAAGTCAGCCTCGATGCCAACCATCCTCTGGCGGGGCGAAGACTGGTCTTCACTATCCGGATGGAAGAGATTATCCCGGCTGAAGTGCAAGGGCAAGGGCTCACCGGCATGATGATAGAACAGCTCAAAGAACGGCGGAACATGAACTGAACCTCTAGCAGGCTGTTGTTTTAGGCTAAACCACCATACAGAGGTGCCGAGGAGAATCTGTTTGAATACTGCCCCAATAATGACACCAGATAACACCACTGACATCGAAAAGCTGGTGGCCAAGATCCAAGGCTTTGGCAAAGAGAGTATCGAAGATATCCTCCACCTCATGGCCCATTCGGTTAACCTACTTACCGGGCACAACCGGCTGCGCATCTACCTGGAAGATTTCACCCAAGGGAGCCTAAGCTGCGTCATCGCTACCGGGCCACTGACCGGCGAGCTGCAGCGCATGAGTTTCCCCATCAACACCTTGGATTTCGTAACCTCGCGCGTATATGTCAATCAGGAGGAGATCAAACAGAGCGATACCAGCACCTTGCGCAACCCCAAAGAGATCAACTTTATCCAGCGTTTCAACATCAACGCCACCTATGTCCTGCCGCTGTTGTACAAGAATCGCTCCATCGGAGCCTTATGTGTCGACAGCACCCGTAAAGGGAGAATCCCCCATGAGCTGCAGCAGCTGAAACTTAAAAAGTTTCTCGCCCAAGTCGTTCCCACCCTGGATATAGCGCGTAAATACCACCAGCAGTTGCTTTTGGCGCGGCGCATCGATGAGCGTAAAAACCGCGAAGCCGCCCAGCATATGATGAAATCGGCGGTGCGCTTGGTCAAAAACTTAACGCTGGCCTCCGTGCTGATCCCCGCCCCCCTAGGTTCGG
This sequence comes from Desulfuromonas sp., assembly GCA_028685815.1. Lineage (GTDB taxonomy): Bacteria > Desulfobacterota > Desulfuromonadia > Desulfuromonadales > Desulfuromonadaceae > JAIVHC01. Next base: position 1,447 of record JAQUDG010000077.1, on the reverse strand, counting down.
AAGGGGATGCTCAGGGGCTGCGCATCCTGGTGTCATACTCACGCGTGGCGAATGCGCGCAAGCTGTATGAAGACAAGCAGATGATCAGCCTACAGAAGGGTGAATCCCTCCTGTCACGCTATATCGCCAATGACGGCACCATCACCGACGAACGTTTTCTCTCGCCGTTGTATGTGCCTAATCTGCAAGCGGAGTCATTGCAAAAACGTTATTTGACCGAGGAGCTGGGACTTAAGTCTCTGTATGCGGTACCGCGCTACGACCCCCACAGCAAACGCATTATCTGTGTGGTCAACTACTACACCGATAAGAGCTACGATTTTAACGCCTTTGAGCGTGGCCTTCTTGACTCCCATGCAGAGATGGCAGAGCGCGTCATCCGCGAAATCGGGGGCGAGCACATGGAAATTCGGGTGCTCTCGGAGATCAACGACCTACTGCAGGAGCATTTCAAAGGGCTGCAGCCGTTTCTTAATCGCGTCCTGTCCAAGGCCACGGAGCTGATCGGTGCCAATACCGGCAGTATTGCCTTGGTGCAGGAACGTGAAGATGGACGCTGGCTGGTGGTTGAGGATGAAGACGGGAACCTCATCGGCGCGAAGAGCAAGGAGTGGTACAAAAAATATATCCCACCCAACCTCATTGGCGGGTTAGAGCTGCCGCGCCCGCAGCGTAGCCTGACCGGATACACCGCCCATACAGGGCTCCCCCAGGTGATCGCCAACACTGAGGAGCATGACCCCGACGGCTTCTACCGCCACCTCACCGAAGCGATCAAGAGTGAGCTTGCGGTGCCGGTAATCGTAGATAACAAGGTGGTGGCCACCATCTGCCTCGACAGCATCAAGCCCCACTACTTCACCAGTGAGCACAAACGCATCCTACGTATTATCGAGCGTATGATCGGGCGCTACCTCGTGGATCTACAGCAGATAGCCGCCCTTACTCACGAAGTTTCGCAGTTACGCCGGGATGTAACCTACAAAGACCCTAAAATTTCCTCGTACAAGCTGGGAAACATCATCGGCAACTCGGCCAAGTCCACCGCGGTGGTCAACTTCATCCAGACAGTGACCCCGCCGGTCTTCAATCGCCTCGCGTCATGGAGTTACCATACCAACGAGGATACCGCCCTAGGGCTTCCCTCGATTTTTATCACCGGCGCCACCTGTAGTGGCAAAGAATTTGTATTCAATAATCTCTATTCGCGTCTGAATGAGATGTATCAGGCGCAGTTTAAAAACGGGCGTCAGCTACCGATTAAAAAAAGCAATATAGCCGCCTACAGTGGCGAGTTAACCTATGCTGAGCTATTCGGCAACAAGCGCGGCGCTTTTACCGCCACCTCACCGAAGCGATCAAGAGTGAGCTTGCGGTGCCGGTAATCGTAGATAACAAGGTGGTGGCCACCATCTGCCTCGACAGCATCAAGCCCCACTACTTCACC
>JAQUDG010000076.1 GCA_028685815.1 Desulfuromonas sp. | reverse complement strand
CGGTGCCCGAAATAAGCAACTGCAGATCGGCGCTGGGGTATTGTTGTTTGAAACCCTGCAACAATGGAGGCAGAATATACGCACCAGGCACGGTACTGGCGCCGATGGACAGGTTCCCAGCGAGATTACCTTGATAACTGCTGATGGCCTGTCTTGCTTCTTTTTGCATCTGGATCATTTTGCGCGCGTATTTATAAAGAATCTTACCGGCATGGGTTGGATGCGCCTGACGGCCGAGACGATCAATGAGTTTTTCTCCCAACTGCTGTTCAAGTATGCGGATATTCTCACTTACTGACGGTTGCGAGAGAAACACCGCACCAGCTGCACGGGTGAAGCTGCCATGATCGACTACAGCACAAAATATTTCCAGACGCCGAATGTCCACGCTGCTCATATCCTCCCAGAGCACCTTAATAGTTTTACTCCAACGCTTGCCAGCATACTGCACTAGCATACAATTTTGTCCCTTGGCCTGACACAACTTAGCCTCTACGCATTCGCGGCAATGCATAATATCCTCGTGCTTCTGGGCATACAAGTCAACACCCTAATAAACAGAACGGGTTCAGCACTGTGACGATGAAACCAGAGAGGAAACCAGGGCATCAATCTTCGAATACATATGAAGTGTTTTATAATCGCCAACGCTCACATTCCGCTATTGGATATGAAACTCCGCTGGGATATGGGCCTACGTGGCAAGCTGTGTAAACTTTTGTCCGGAAAAGTGTTGCCAGATCACTTCCGCCTCGATCATGCCCGAGAGACCCCTTCTTCGCCAAAATAGTGATGGGTGCCACTCACCTCCGCCATTGCACCCGATGCAGATGCTGTTATGCTCCTACCATTTAATCATGTTACTATCTACAAACGGTACGCCACATTAAGTGCAGTAACGCATTTTTTATCTTACGGCCAATTCCCGTCGAAAACCTGAAAACGACATAATCTGCACACATAAACAGTTATTCCGACCGGAGTATAGTATCCACCATGAAGAGCCTCTTCTGTAAAACCAGAAAATCTCTGTATCCCCCACCTTCACATGAGCACAATATAACAGCAGTCTTTCGCATAGTTGTCCCCTTTATATTTATGGTCCCTGTGCTCATACTCGCTCTTCCAGGTGAAAAACACGAAGCTCTGGGTGCTTCAGCCCCGGTCACAGATGTGATGGCTGCAACCCATGCCGATGTAATACTGCTGATCATATATGTGGCTTTAGCGCTGGGATTTTCTTTTCTGTGTTCCGTGGCCGAAGCGGTACTCTTGAGCCTGACGCCAGCCTTTATTGAGGAGCGCAAGAACAAACATCCAAAACAGGCAAAACTCCTGAAGCGTCTGAAACAGGATAATATCGATCAATCCCTCGCCGCTATTCTCACCCTCAACACCATCGCCCACACGGTGGGTGCAATTGGCGCCGGGGCTAAAGCGGCGGCTATCTTCGGCAGCGCGTGGTTTGGATTGTTCTCAATGCTGCTGACTCTGGCAATCCTGTTTTTATCCGAGATTGTCCCTAAAACCATCGGTGCTCTGTACTGGAGCAGGCTGGCGTGGCCCGTTGGAATATTCATTCAGCTTTTAATTCGCACCCTGTATCCCCTGGTATGGATCTCCGAACGCTTAACTCGCCTGCTCTCAAGCGGTAAAAAGCTGCACGTATTCAGCCGGGATGAATTTGTCGCCATGACCAAGATCGGAGAGCGCACTGGGCAGATCAATGACAAAGAGAGCCGCATCATCCGCAATCTATTTCGCTTTGAGCTGTTTCGCGTCGTGGACATAATGACTCCGCGCACGGTAATGGTGGCGATAAAGGCCGACATGGGCATCGGGGAGATATTTGATTTTGTAGTGCAACAACCATTTTCGCGTATGCCGGTTTATAAAGTGGACATTGACGACATCAGCGGCTTTGTTCTAAAGACTGACATCTTACTGGAAAAGGCGCAGGGGCGCGACAACACTCAGATCAAAAGCCTGACCCGCGATCTGCTCAACGTTCCGGAGAGTGTGTCGCTCTCAATGCTGATGGAACACCTGCTTAAAGAACGTCATCATATCGCGCTGGTAGTGGATGAATATGGCGGCACCGAAGGTATTGTGACCCTGGAGGATCTGGTGGAGACCCTGATCGGTATCGAAATCATGGATGAGAGTGACACGGAACAGGATATGCGCGCAGTGGCACGGCGCCTGTGGGAGAAACGTGCCAAAAAACTCGGCATAGACGCTGAAATTGTAGCGCAGACACGGAACGATTAAGCCTCACAAAGTGTTTCTAAGTGTTTCTAAATAAAACCGAAGAGCATCCGTATTCCCATAATAAGGAGAAAAACAGCAAACAACCGCTTCAGGCGTTCCACCGGCAAACTGTGCGCTAACCTTACGCCTAAAGGTGCTGTCAAGACACTGGCAAGGGCAATCCCGACCAAGGCCGGCACATAGATGAATCCAATACTCCACTCAGGCAAATCCGGCACTGTCAGACCGTTGAGTAAGTAACCAACACTTCCAGCTAATGCGATAGGGAACCCGATGGCGGCCGAGGTGCCCACTGCGCTATGTACGGGTTGATTAGCACGAATTAAAAACGGCACGGATAGACTGCCGCCGCCGATACCCACCATGCTTGAAACTCCCCCGATAACGGTTCCCATGCCAAATATTCCCACTGCTCCTGGCAGGGTATGTTTCGGTTGCGGGCGTACATTAAAAAACATGCGCGCCGCGACATAAAAAATAAATAGCATGAACATTACACTCAAAAATTTACTACTTAGCTGTGCCGCAACCCAAGAACCCAAAAAAGTACCGCATAAAATACCCGGTGTAAGGGTACGCACCACCGGCCAGAGGACCGCACCTCGTGCATGATGGGAGCGAAAACTAGATACAGAGGTAAATGCGATAGTCGCCAGCGATGTTCCTAGCGCCAGGTGGAGGATGTAGATTTCTGGAAATTGCTGCACCGAAAACAAAAACGCCAGCATGGGAACCGCGATAACCCCCCCCCCGACCCCAAACAATCCTGCTAAAATTCCAATAAACGCCCCCGTCAACAAATACATAAGCCAAAACATATTTCAGAACTCCCACTAAGTTTAAGCACAATGCGCGCTACGCAAGGCTGCAATTTAACCCATAAAAATATTACCGCAACACATCAAACTATTGCAGTATCGATAGACTCAAAGTAAAAACGTACCGTCGTAAGGACTCAACCATACAGAGAATCCCCCCAGTATTTGAAGTAAAAAAGGGACGGAACCAATGTTGGTATTTTTATTCAGATACGTTAGGATGGATGTCAGGCGCGGCCTTCTGAAAATTATCTACCTATATGCTAAATAATGAAATAAAAACGGGGAGAACAAACCTATGGAGAATAAAATCCGCCTTGGAATAAGTTCTTGTCTTCTCGGGAATAAAGTTCGTTATGACGGCGGACATAAACTAAATCGTTATCTGCACGATACGTTGGCTCCGTACGTAGAATATGTTCCGGTATGTGCCGAGGCTGAGATCGGCCTGCCGGTTCCCCGCCCGACGCTACGCCTGGTGGATACGGACGATGCTGCGATAGGGATGGTTTTTTCCAAAACTGGGGAAGACATAACCGAGAGCATGCGAAGTTGGTCCCAGCGCCGCGTTAAAGAATTAGTCGCAGAGAACCTCGACGGTTTTGTATTCAAAGCCAACTCACCTAGCTGTGGCATGGAACGGGTCAAAGTCTATGCCAAAAAGGGGATGCCACATAAAGACGGAGTTGGGCTATTTGCCGCAGCCTTCATGCAGCACTTTCCCCTCCTGCCTGTTGAAGAAGAGGGCCGCCTGAATGACGCCGCTCTGCGGGAAAACTTTATAACCCGAATATTCACCCTGCAGCGTTTCCGCCGCAGTTTAGGCGACAATCCCTCCTACGGAGCGGTTGTAAAATTTCATACCCAACACAAACTCCTTATCTTCTCCCACAGCGAAAAGATTTACCGAGAAATGGGGAGGTTGGTAGCACATGGTAAAGCCCTACCGTTCGAAGAGTTTCTAGCCGAATATCGCACCCTGCTACTCAAAGCCTTGCAACTGAAAACCACCCTGAATAAACACACCAACGTGCTACAGCATATTATGGGGTACTTCAAGCACGATCTGAGCAGCGACGAGAAGCAGGAAGCCCTTGATCTGATCCACAGCTACAAGCAAGGGCTGGTTCCGCTAATCGTCCCTATCACCTTACTCAACCATTTTGTGCGCAAATTCAAACAGGAATATCTACACGAACAAGTGTATCTAAAGCCCCACCCAAAGGAACTCAAGTTGCTCAACCACGTGTAAAGAGCTAACCAGAAATTTATTGCTCAGCAAATTTACAATCAATGCTGCAAAAAGGAGTGTGGAATGAACCCGCGAAAAATAAAAGAAAAAATCCACTGGATGGGAAGTATCGACTGGAACTCGCGTCTCTTTGATGAACTTATTCCTTTGCCGGACGGAACAAGTTACAACGCATTTTTGCTTGAGGGGAGCGAGAAAACTGCCCTTATTGATACAGTCGACTCAAAGTTTTTCCCAGAACTGGAAGATCAGCTTAAAGATGTTGTCAAACTTGACTATATCATTTCGCTACACGCCGAACAGGATCACTCCGGCAGCATCCCGGCGGTACTAGCCAAATACCCACAGGCAAAATTAATTACCACCCCTAAAGCAAAGGAGATCCTCCTGGACCTCCTTGAAATTGACGAGAACTCCATCATCACGGTAGCAGATAAAGAAACCCTGAGCTTAGGGGACAAAACCCTGGAATTTATCCATATGCCTTGGGTCCATTGGCCCGAAACTATGGTGGCGTATCTCAAAGAAGACAAAATACTTTTCAGTTGCGACCTCTTCGGCTCCCACATTGCAACAACCGATCTCTTTGTTACCGACGAAGCCCGTGCCTATGAAGCGGCTAAACGCTATTATGCCGAGATCATGATGCCGTTTCGCCTGATGATCAAAAAACATCTGGAAAAACTTGCTCCCTACGCTATTGACATAATAGCCCCAAGCCATGGGCCGCTGCTTAAGCGCCCAGCCTTCATCTTGGACGCATATAAAGACTGGATTGATGGCACACTGAAAAATACTGTGGTGCTGCCGTATGTTTCCATGCATCAAAGTACTGAGAAAATGGTAGATTATCTAACCTCTGCCCTGACTGACGAAGGGGTCAAGGTCGAACGGTTTAATTTAACCATTACCGATATCGGAAAACTCGCGATAGCCCTCGTCGATGCCGGAACCATAGTTGTCGGTACCCCAACAGTGCTGGCCGGCCCGCATCCAGCGGCAGCATCTTGCGCCTTTCTTGCCAATGCCTTGCGTCCGCGCACAAAATATCTGTCGATAATCGGCTCATATGGCTGGGGCGGGAAAACCATCGATACCTTGGCGGGGATGATTCCAAATCTCAAGGTAGAAATTATTGAGCCTGTCCTTTCAAAAGGCTCCCCAGCGCAGGAAGTTTTCGATTCTCTGCAAAAGCTGGCAAAGACCATTGCGGCAAAGCACAAGGAACAGGGATTTGAGTAGACCAGGGCAAGGGCAAACCAAGGAGCATTTCACCTCCCTTAAAACTACACCCCAAACTTCGATTACCCCCCTTCCAGGGGATCATAAGGAAGAACATGCTACTTTATCGTGATTTGAAAGCAGACTACCAATTTACCGATGCAGAAGCGCAACGCCTGCACTCACTTCATCCCCGCATGGAGCAGCTGGCAGATAAGTTTATCAGTGAATTTTATGCATATATCTGGGGGTTTGGGGAAACCGCGCACTTTTTAAAAAACAAAGAGATCATTGCCAAACATAACTTTAAAATCAAGGAATGGTTTCTCAATTTGTTCTGCGGTGATTACGACATGCGATATTTTACCAATCTTTATAAGATTGGTGAAATACATGTAAAGATCGGTCTACCAACACATTATGTGAATTCTGCTTTCACTTTTACCCGAACCTTTCTCCTGCAGAATGTGACGGAATATTTCCAAGATAAAAAACAGCATCTCGAAGAGGTTTGCGCTATAGAAAAGATATTAGATATGAATCTTGATGTTCTCACAAGCTCATACAGAGAAGAGGAACTGGGAAGGTTTTTGTCTTTATCGGGATTCGAAAAATCTATCCTGGTCGGGTTAAAAAAATTCAATTCTTATGTAAATCTTTTCCTGGCCACGGCATTGGCTCTAGTTGCGTTTTTTGCAATCAGTTTGTTCGCCTATGATATTTATTTACTGTTTGCTGCAAAAATAGAAATCGAACAGGGGATATTAACCATTTTGGGCAGCTTACTGCTTTTATGGGCCGCCATTGAATTGATCCACGAAGAGATCAATCATTTACAGGGGAAAAAATTCGCCATCGGAACGTTTATTATGTTGGCGATGGCCGCGCTGATCCGCAAGGTGCTTATTTACTCCTTATCCGCTGAAAAAGCCCACGAGCTTATGGTGATCGGGGGGGTAATTGTAGGCCTGGCCATTGCTTACTGGCTTGTAGAAGCAAAAGATAAGTCATCCAACCATTTTTAAGCAGGTGCCGCCAGGCGTCCCTTTAAAGAAGGATTACCCATATGCACCCAACGCAGCATCAGGCAGAGAAAAAGCAAATCCTCATCACCGGAGCCACCGGCTACATCGGACGCAAGCTCAAACAGCGCCTGCTTAACCGCAGTGATCTAAAACTGCGCCTGCTGGTACGCGATCCCACTCGTATAAGTGCAGCAGCCCGGCAGGGAGTGGAAACCATCAAAGGTGATACCTTTGACCAAGGTGCGTTGCAGAACGCCCTAACTGGGATAGATACGGCCTTCTATCTCATCCATTCCATGGGAAGCAAGGGTGACTACGCCAGCAAAGACCGTCTGAGTGCAGCAAATTTTCGCGCTGCCGCAGAAGCCGCCAAGGTTAAAAAAATTGTGTATCTGGGTGGACTTGGCGAGCGCGAAGACGCCAGTGAACATCTACTGAGCCGGATAGAAACTGGAGAAATACTCAGCCCCAATACCCCCAGCGGCCCACACACTCTGTGGTTGCGCGCTGGAGTTATCCTCGGAGCTGGGAGCGCCAGTTTTAATATAATCCAGGATCTGGCTCGCAAACTGCCGCTTATGATCACCCCAAAGTGGGTTACAACAAAAACCCAACCCATCGCTGTGGATGATGTTCTCCGTTATCTCGAAGCTTCCATAGATCTGGATCTGCAAGAAAACCTTCAAGTGGATATCGGCACAGATATCACCAACTTTAAAGGATTAATGCGACAGGCGGCCAAAAGTATGGGGCTGAAGCGTTGGCTCCTACCCCTCCCTTTTTTCAGCCCACGCCTGTCCTCGTACTGGCTGGTTTTTATCACCAAGGTACCGTTCAGCATCGCTTCTGCCCTGGTCGACGGCCTAAAGTCAGAGACCATTGCCACCAATAATAATGCAGCTAAATATTTTCCCGCTATTCACCCCATGTCGATGCAACAGGCCTTTGAAAAAGCTCTACGTGAAACCGCAATGGAATGAAAAACACCTCTTTTAGACATATAGCGGGCTCACGTCAGACATAGCTCAACCGTGCCAGATGCCGAAAACCCCTAGCAGAATTAAAGCAGCGAAACCCAGGCGGATACGCCCACAAGTTTCGCCCAGAAACAACAGCCCAATACCAACACCTATCAGTAGGCTCACCTGGCGCACCGGTACTGCGTAACTCACTGGCGCCAAACTCAGACCATAGCGAAAGCTGAGAAACGACGCCATGATAACTGGGCCGGAAATCAGGACTAGGCGGGGATGATGGCGCGCTTCCGCCATAACCCGCCCGCGATAACAGGGGCGCAGCAGGTTGAGCGACATAAATACCAGCATGAAGAACACCAGCACATAGGTAAAATCAAACGCAGGGTAGGCATTGACCCCTATTTTATCCAACACCGCGCCGATGGAATAGATAAACCCAGCCAACAGAGCTGCGCGCACCGCGCGATCCCGCAGACAGGTGAGCGGATACAATGCATCGCGCCAACTCAAGCGCCGCAACTGAATCCCGTAGGCGCCCACAGCGATGAGACCTATCCCCGCAAGCCCTGCGATGCTAAGATGCTCCCCCAAAAAAAGTACACCCCACAGAGGCACATACAACATGGATGTCTGCACTAGGGGATATGTTACCGAGAGATCACCGCTGCGGTAGGCGTATCCCCCCAGCCAGTGGTATAATACAAAACAAACTGCTGCAACGGCACTTAGCCAGACCAATTCAGAAGTGATAAGCAACGTTCCAGCGCGCAACCACAGCGCCAGCGTCATCAGGGCCCATGCATTGACGAACATCCACCAGATGAACACCGTTTTGTCGCTACTCTGCTTTACCAGCAAATTCCACAGGGCATGCATCAGGGCGGAACACAGAATTAAGAGTAAGGCTAAGGTTTCCATGCGTACATTTTAGTTGAAATAAATTTTAAATGATAGCCTCGACGCCAAACCAAAACTATCCGCACACGCCAAGATACAATCATGCGGACAAAACACTATGCGCATCAGATAGATATGCCGAAAACATGGATAGAAAATTATTGTTATCCACAGAGCGGATCAAAAATAAAAGTCTAAATCCATCCACCCTTCTTTACCCTCACTTAAAACCTTAGCTGAAGGATGAAAGCTATGCACAAAACCCGTACCGAATCCGATTCCCTTGGCACAATGCAGGTCCCAACCGAAGCTCTGTACGGAGCCCAAACTGCTCGTGCTATTGATAATTTCCCCATCTCAGGCATCTGTCTGCCACGCCCCATGCTGCGTGCCCTCGGGCTCATCAAGAAATATGCGGCACACAGCAACTACACACTAGGCATGCTAAATAAAGATGTAGCCGACGCCATACAGGCCGCAGCGACTGAAGTTATAGAGGGAATCCACGACCGTCAATTTCCGGTGGATATCTTTCAGACCGGATCCGGCACTAGCAGCAACATGAACAGCAACGAAGTTATCGCTAACCGAGCCACGATCCTACTCGAGCAGGATAAAAGCTCTGAACATATCCATCCCAACGATCACGTCAACATGGGTCAATCGAGTAACGATGTGTTCCCCAGCGCTATCCACATTGCATGCGCTGAACAACTTCATGCAACTCTCTTCCCCGCACTGCAAGAGCTGCACGCCAACCTGCTGAACAAGCAGGAACAATTCAAGGATATAATCAAAATCGGGCGCACCCATCTTCAGGATGCTACCCCGATTACCTTTGGGCAGGTGTTTTCCGGCTATGCGTGTCAGATCGAACTTGGCATTGAACGCTTGCAGCACGCCGCACAGGGATTGCTTGAACTCCCTCTGGGAGGCACCGCTGTGGGTACCGGACTCAACACCCATGTGGAGTTCGCACCATGCACGATTAAAAAGATAGCTGCGGATACCGGCCTTGAATTCAAGGAGGCGTACAACCACTTTGAAGCCCAGGGGAGCAAGGATGCCGTGGTCAGCGTCAGTGCGGCCTTGAAAAACTGCAGCGTCAGTCTGTTCAAAGTTGCCAACGACATCCGTTTTCTGGCCAGCGGACCGCGTTGCGGCATTGGTGAGTTAATTCTGCCTGCGGTACAGCCCGGAAGTTCCATTATGCCCGGTAAGATCAATCCGGTCATGGCCGAATCGCTTATGCAGGTGTGCGCCCAGGTCCAAGGTAATGACGCCACGGTCACTGCCTGTGCTCTGGCCGGAAACTTTGAGCTGAACGTGATGATGCCGGTGATGGCGTACAATACCCTCCAGAGTATTGAATTATTAAGCAATGGCATAACCGCGTTCAACACCAAATGTTTGGTGGGCCTTGAAGCAGACTCAGAGCGCTGCTCCAACCTGCTGGAGAAGAGCCTCGCGCTGGTAACAGCGCTTGTACCACAAATTGGCTATGATCACGCTGCACGACTGGCCAAGGAAGCCCACCAGAGCGGTGCTACCCTGCGCGCACTCGCGTTGCGCGATGGGATTGATGCCGCGACGCTGGATCGCCTTCTGGATCCAGCCCACATGTTGAGCCCGGAGAGGTAACGATGGAAAACGCCGAAGCTGCGACTATTAAAAACAATATACATGCCGTAACCATTGATGCAGGTAGGATTTGCTTCAGCCTTCCGCCCTGGCTAGCAGCGCTGGAACTCAACTTCAAGGCTAGCTCACTTACCACAGACACCGATAAAATGAACTGGGTTTTAGAGTTGGCGCGCCGCAACATCGCCGATGGCGGCGGCCCTTTTGCAGCTGCGATCTTCGCGCTTGACTCAGGGGAACTCATTGCGCCCGGAGTCAACCGAGTGGTGGCACTGAACTGTTCCGTGCTCCACGCCGAAATGCTTGCCATTATGCTGGCGCAGCAGCGCCTGGGCAACTTCAGTCTCAACCCTGAGTCCGGCAGCGGCTACGAACTGGTAACCTCAACCGAACCTTGCGCCATGTGCCTGGGGGCAATCCCCTGGGCCGGCCTGAAGCGTCTGGTATGTGGCGCACGCGACCAAGATGCTCGTGCCGTAGGTTTTGACGAAGGGGATAAGCCAGAACACTGGGTAAGCAGCTTAGAGCAGCGCGGCATCAGCATAACCCGCGATATCTGCCGCACTGAAGCCGCGGAGCTGTTACAGGAATATGCCCGCAACAGTGGAGAAATCTACAACGGAGGCTAATCATCAAAATAAAGCTAGCTTTTAAAGCCCTGCATGGGCATACTGTTTTGCTCTATATCTGCCGCCACCCCGCCTTTGGCAAGTCCGGCGTCCCTCCATCAGCAAGGTACATGCACAATGTTTTCCCCTGAATTCAGCGCTCTGGGTGTAGCCCCGGAACTCTTGGCCGCTCTGTACGATCTCGAATACCAACATCCCTCTGCGATTCAGGAGCAAAGTATCCCTCTGCTACTGGAAGGGAAAAACTTGCTCGGCACCGCGCAGACAGGCACCGGCAAAACCGCCGCGTATGCCCTGCCCCTACTGCAGCGCCTTACTCCACGCAAGGACAAACGCCCTCAGGTGCTGGTGGTAACGCCAACACGCGAACTCGCCATTCAGGTAGCGCAAGCGATGGAGAGCTTTGCACGTAAGCTCAAATGCTCCATCATACCGATTTACGGCGGCAGCGCCATGGTGCCTCAGCTTAAGCGCTTAAGCGCCGGTGTCGATGTTGTAGTGGGAACTCCAGGACGTCTGATCGACCACATTCAGCGCCGTAGCCTTGATTTAAGCGCCATTGAAGCCATCGTGCTCGATGAAGCGGACGAGATGCTGCGCATGGGATTTATCGATGACGTGGAAACCATCTTGGCCGCAGCTCCTCCACAGTGTCAGCGCGCCCTGTTTTCCGCCACTATGCCAAAGCAAATCAAGCGTGTGGCGGACAAATATCTAGGCGACGCCCACCATGTGCAGATCTCCTCTCCGACAACCACTCTGGATCAAATCGAGCAGTATCACCTGCTGTTGCACAGTGGGCAAAAAGTAGAGGTTCTGAAACGTCTGCTGGAAGTAGAGAAAATAACGGCTGCCATGGTATTTGTGCGCACCAAGGAAGCTACCACAGAAATAGCCGCACAGTTAAGCAATGCAGGTTTCAGAGCGGCAGCCTTAAATGGTGATTTAAGTCAGCAAATGCGTGAGCAGTGCATCCATCGCCTTAAACAAGCCCAAATTGACATCGTAGTAGCAACCGATGTAGCCGCACGTGGACTAGACGTAGAGCGGATCAGTCATGTATTCAACTACGATATCCCGTTCGACACCGAGGCTTACATCCACCGCATCGGGCGTACTGGACGCGCCGGACGCACCGGCAGAGCTATCCTGTTTGTTAGCTCCAACGAACGCCACCTCCTGCGTGGCATTGAGCAGGCCACTAAGCAGCAGATAGCCCTGATGCCAATCCCTGATGGCAAGCAGGTCAGCACCTGCCGTATCAACACCTTCGCCGATTCCCTGCGCACCACCTTAACTACACAAGAGCTTGCCAATATGCGCACCTTGGTTGAGGAGATCGCCGCCCAGGACAACATCGAGATGGTGGATATCGCGGCGGCATTGGCGTGGCAACTTCAGCGCGACAAACCCCTTTATCCTAAGTTTAAAGAGATAGCTCCGCCCGCACCCGCCGCTGCTCGACGCAGAGAGCGCCCCCAAGAACGTGAGTCCGGCGCTCCTACAGGGGCGGCTGGCGCCATGCAAGGATATCGTATCAAGGTTGGTCGCCGGCACCAGGTAACCCCGCGCGATATTGTTGGTGCCTTCACCAACGAAGCGCAACTACCTATCCGCTCTATTGGCAGGATTAAAATTGAGATGGATAGCAGCTATATAGAACTTTCCAGCACCCTGCCGGAGCGAGCTATAACTAAACTGCGCACCCTACAAATCCGCCACAATCCCATTGGCCTTGAGATAGAAAACTCAGGCACCAATCAACCGGTTAAGAGCAAATATAAAAAGCACCCTGCCTCATCTGCCAAAAAATCCCCTAGAAGAACCCCATAAACAAAAAAAGGGCCTAAAAAAATTGTGTAAATAGCACGTTGGTTAGAGTATCGAAATCCGATCCTCTAACCAACTGTGTCCATCTACACAAAATCTTTCACACCCTCAGCAAAAACGGATCCCTAGGCGACATGCATCACTAGCCATCATCTTTGGTAGTGTGGCAAAAGAAACATCCAGTATGGGTTTCGGAAGGACTCGGCTCCCCGCTGATCTGGGCTGAATAATCCCAGCGCAGCATATCCGCATAGGGGCTACCGTGCGGACGGTGGCACGAGAGACACATAACCATGTCTTTGCCTGGAACAACGGAAGCACTAGGGCTGTCTGGCACATTCGGACGCCCTACTGGCGTAAGGGGA